>DEJD01000045.1:1068-3124 GCA_002353215.1 Prevotellaceae bacterium UBA2757 | reverse complement strand
ACGTTGGCAATAGGTTCGTTTGACTTCTGTCTGAATCGTTTCAACTGGATTATCAGGGGTAATGCTGATTATGCATACTTGAGTGATCATGCCCAGATTACAGCATTCAACAAGTCATTCCCTACTCATACAGGTCAGGACGGTTCGCCATCGAAGCATCAGCCTGTAGCCAAGAATGCTTATTCTGTCGGTATTGAGGCAGGATATGATATCTTCTCGCAGATTCATAAGACACGTGCCATGGGGCAGAAACTTTATGTCTTCGGACGTTTCGAGAAATATAATTCGTATGCAGCCGGCAACCAGAAGTCCGCTTATGAATGGTGCGACATCAGCCGATGGGCATTCGGTGTAAACTACTATCCGATAAAGCAGGTAGTGGTGAAGGGCGAATGGTCTAAGCGTTTCCTGAAGAGCGGATTCCATAACGAGCCGGCAATCAATATCGGTGTAGCTTATGCCGGATGGTTCTTGTAATCGATTCTAAATATAACTATAATTTAATAAAAACATTAATGACAATGGAATTAAAACTCAAATCAATTCTTGGTGTTGCAGTGTTATCTGCATGCACATTCGTTATCTCTTCTTGTGGTAGTGATGATAATAAACAAAATCCTGAACAGCAACCACAGGGCGGTGATTCTGGCGTAACAGCTAAAGTGAAGTTGTCTGACATAAATGCAGACTTTGTGAACAAGACAGTCATTCCTACCTACACAGGTCTGATGAAGGGTAATGAAGAACTCTGTGCTGCATTGACTGACATTAATGATGATGCAGATGTTCAGGCAGCTTGTGCTGCATGGAAGGAAGCCCGTCAGTATTGGGAGTGGTCAGAAGCATTCCTTTTCGGTGCTGCATCGAGCTATGGTATCGACCCTCATACCGATACATGGCCGTTTGACAAGAGTGCCTTCGATAATTACATGGCAAAGTTTGATCCTGTAAACAATGAGGCTGATGCAGCTACACTTGCAGAGGCAATTGCTACAGGACAGAACCTTACCGGATTCCATGCAGTTGAGTATCTGCTTTTCCGTGAGGGTCAGCCACGTAAGTTCAGTGATATGACTGCAAACGAAATATGGTTCTGCCAGACAGCTGCAAGAGACCTCTATCTGAATTCTATCAAGTTGGTTGCTGCATGGGGTGGAGAACTCTCTGCAAGTGAGGCTCAGGACTTGGCTGATGCAGAGATGGAGCCGGACGACAACTTCGGTCAGGAAATGATCAATGCAGGTAAGGCTGGTTCACGTTGGACTACCGAACTTGCAGGAACAAAGCAGATTATCGGTGGTTGTCAGAACATTCTTGATGAGGTTGCTCATGCCAAGATCGGTGCACCATATACAGGTGAAGATATTGACTATATCGAATCTCCACATGCCTACAATTCTATTCAGGACTTCATTGATAACACTCTCTCATGTGTGTATGCCCTGTATGGCGGTCTGGGTGTAGATGCGAAATATACTGACAAGTCTGTGATGGCATATGCTTACGAGAATTATCCAAAAGAGGCTGCTGCACTGACAGCTGCTATGAACAATGCGGTTGCTAAGGTAAAGGCAATGAAGAAGCCTTTCGTCCTTTACTATTCCGACCCGAGTGCAGGTGAGGCAATTACAGCTCTCGAAGCATTTGATGAGGCTCTTGGCGAACTGTATGCTGTAATGGAATAAAGGTGTTTTGAAACAATAAAAAGAACAATTATAGCGTTTTTGTGGTATGATATGTTATCTGCCACAAAAACGTATCATCGTCAAATCAGAAAATTGAATAATGATATGAAAAAACTTGGTTTTTACTTATGCGTTTTAGCTGCCGGTATGTTTACTGTGGCTTGTTCCGACAGTGAGAACAATAATAGTGGCGGTTCATCAGGCAATCCGGAATCAAAAGTGTTGAGTGAGGACTATTATGCCGGAGGTCAACTCGGAACTGTGTTCAACGAGAGTGCAGATGCTTACCAGGCAGCTGCCCCTGCTGTTGAGAATGCAGGAATGGTGTATGATTTCTTCAAGGGTGAACGTATATTTGAACGTGATGCCAA
>DEJD01000045.1:0-1033 GCA_002353215.1 Prevotellaceae bacterium UBA2757 | reverse complement strand
GTGCGCAGGGGCTGTCTCTATTGCCATCCTGCCTACGGACATGGCAAGCGTCAGACACGCTATAAGGAGAGTGATATGGGTAATGGTTATCTGCTTGTAATCTACGACAAACAGACTAATGCTTATATCCGTTCTGTTGCCGGAATGCCTCAGACCGGTGCCGTGGCTCCTTTCAAACCTTCAATCAATGAAGATATGATAAATATCGAATGGAAGGACTATACCGACGAGTGGGGTAACCAGTTCCCTGACGGCGAAAAGTACGAACTCATCTATCCTGAACTCACCATCCCATTGGAGGCATTCTATTCACCGGTTATGGTTACACGTGGCGGTCAGGATGTAGAGATTACCGATGTCAACGAACTGGGTTTCCGTCTTGAGTCAACAATCGGAATCTACGGAACCGGTATGACCGATGCTATTCCCGACGATTCTATTACAGCTCAGTGGGAAAAGGAGAGCAAGTACTTCAATTCAATCGGAAAGACAGATGCCCTCAATCCTGCATACTGGGATCAGGCTAATAACAAGTGGATAAGCTACTATACAAATAAACTGTCTCCAGGCAAGCAGTGGGTTCGCCGCTACACTTATGCTATGACTCGTGGTCCTATCCTCGATGCTGCCGGAGCTAATGCAATCTGGAACATCACCAACGTGACCCGCAGCGACCGCCGTTACCATTATCTCGACCTCAACGGTACTTATTATGCAACTACTGCATCAAAAGACCCGGATGTGCAGAAAGAATTCTACAACTACTTCCCTGAGTGGAACAAGACTGGTGACGTAGAGAAGGATATCTACAACTACCTCACCAGCAAGGATCTGCCTGCAGAGATGAGTGATGAAGACTATCATGCTCTGATGGTATGGCACCGCGGACTTGCAGTTCCTGCTGCACGTAACCTTGACGATCCGGATGTGCAGGAAGGTAAGAAACTCTTCTCACAGATTGGTTGTACTGCATGCCACCGTCCGTCCTGGACTACCGGACCTGACGAGATTCAGGACCCTAACGGTATGTTCG
>DEJD01000007.1:6848-7134 GCA_002353215.1 Prevotellaceae bacterium UBA2757 | reverse complement strand
TACAAACGACGCGGTTATCCGATTATGAACAGTCGTTCGGGACTGAAGGCTATGAAGATGAAAGATGGTAAGACCCTTTGTACGGATAAGTACTGCTGGATTACCAATTTCATATTCTCCGATGGCAGTCGTGCTCCTAAGTGCATGGGATATACTCATGGAGTGTGCGACCGTTGCGGT
This sequence comes from Prevotellaceae bacterium UBA2757, assembly GCA_002353215.1. The sequence continues at coordinate 6,954 of DEJD01000007.1, read as the reverse complement.
TTCTCTATGGGAGGTGAGATGAGTGCCGTAGGAAGGATGAAAATCGATACACTTATAAGTGGGATGAAGTTGAGAGTTGGGAAATGATAATTGATAATTGACAATT
>DEJD01000007.1:3845-6766 GCA_002353215.1 Prevotellaceae bacterium UBA2757 | reverse complement strand
GCGGTTTGACAATTGATAATTGATAATTGAAAAATTTAATATTCATATTATTATTCTTGCCACAGGTGGCGTTTTGCCAGATTGATGGCTATACGGGAGCTTCGGAACAAAGTACGGAGAAGATAGACCGTAAGGCAGTGCTGAAACGTAATAATCCGAAGGTGACTGCTGTGGATACACTCGCTTCGTTGTCTGTGGGCAACGGGCGGTTTGCCACTACTGTTGATGTGACAGGAATGCAGTCGTTTCCGGAGGTATATAAGAATGGAGTGCCCCTATGTGCTATGAGCGAGTGGGGGTGGCACAGTTTTCCGAATACGGAGAATCTGAAAGCGGAGGAGAGCAGGCAGACTGTGAGATTCCCTTTCCGTGACCATGATGAGGTGTATGCTGTGGAGTACAAGAAAGGGGGCAGGCAGCAGGCTGCAACGACTTATTTCCGGGTAAATCCTCACAGACTGAACTTGGGTACTATTGGTCTCTCGTATGTGGATGAGACTGGTCGGAAATGGACTCCTGCAGATATAACTGACATCAATCAGGAACTGAAGTTGCAAACTGGTACTATCGAGTCGCAGTTTAAGGTTGGCGGAGAAAGGGTAGAGGTGACTACTGCTTGTATGCCTGACAGGGCTGCAATGATTTATAATGTGAAGTCTCCATTGCTGAAATCAGGACAACTCATGGTGACTGTACGTTTCTCGTACCCCACGGGAAAACATGCAGATGATGCAAACGACTGGACGAAGGCTGACAGACATAGTTCGAATGTTGTGATGAAGTCCCCTCGTTCTGCAGTGATAGAACGCATAATAGACAATACGACTTATTACATTACTTTGCGTTGGGAAGGAAACGCTACCTTCGAAGAAACTGGTAAGCATCAGTTTGTTTTGAAAAGTAAGGAGGGAAAACTTTCCTTTGAGGCGGAGTATAAGACCCCCTCTAACTTTAAGTCCTCCCTAAACAGGGAGGATTTAGGAAGGTCTTTTGCTGCTGTGGAAAACTATTGGAAGAAGTTTTGGCAGAGTGGTGGTTTTGTGGATTTCTCTGCTTGCAGTGATCCGCGTGCAAAGGAATTGGAGCGCAGGGTGGTGCTGTCGCAATATCTGACACAGATAAACTGTGCAGGAGGTATGCCTCCGCAGGAGACGGGACTTACGTACAACTCCTGGTTTGGGCGCCCGCATTTAGAGATGACCTGGTGGCATGCTGTTCATTTCGCTTTGTGGGGTCGCAGTGATGTGTTGGGCAATATGATGAAATGGTATAATGATGTTGCTGCGGTTGAGGCTCGGAAGATAGCAGAGCGTCAGGGTTTCAAGGGTGTGCGTTGGATGAAGATGACCGACCCTTGGGCTGGAGAGGCTCCATCGAATACAGGGTCGTTCCTCATCTGGCAACAGCCGCATTATATTTATATGGCAGAGGAAATGTATCGTGCCAATCCGACAAAACAGACTTTGGAACAATATGCAGAACTCGTGGAACAGACTGCGGCATGGATGGCAGATTTTGTGGTGAAGGACAGCGTTTCGGGCACTTATCAGTTGCGCGGAGCTACGGCTATGCAGGAAACTATGACGAAGGCAAATTCATACAACCATCCGTTCGAACTGGCATATTGGCGTTACGGATTGCTGACAGCTCAGCTGTGGAGGGAACGCCAGGGGCAGAAACGCTGTGCGGAGTGGGATGAGATCATCGGAAAACTGTCTCCGTTGCCTATGGAAAACGATGTGTATGTGGCTGGCAGTGCCTATAAGGAACCTACGAAGCAGGTGACGGCAGAACAGGATGAATGGGGATTGGGTGCTGCGGGACTGGAACTGAAAAGCTGTAGTGATCATCCTGCGGTGTTGGGTGCCTGCGGACTGATTCCGAGTGGTGCGAACTATCCGATGTACAATCCTGAGGTGATGCGGAGAACCCTGCAATGGGTGTTGCAGAACTGGAACTGGAATACCACTTGGGGTTGGGATTATGGAATGACAGCTATGGCAGCTGCACGTCTTGGAGAGCGTCAGACTGCAGTGGATATGCTGTTGACTGATAAGGTGAAAAACCGTTATCTCGTTTCGGGACATAACTTCCAGACTGCTGACCGTCTGCGACTCTATCTGCCTGGAAACGGTTCGTTGCTCACTGCCGTAGCTATGATGTGTGCAGGGTGGGAAGGTTGTGCGAACGTGCCCAATCCGGGATTCCCGCAGGATGGCAAGTGGAACGTCCGCTGGGAAGGACTCAGGAAAATGCAATAGTCATCTTTCAATTGTCAATTGTCAATTATCAATTGTCAATTTTCAAAAAGTCCACTTAGCTGCAATGGTAGGGATGCAGAAAAACTGATTGCTGTTTCCGTACCGGTTGAAAATAAAATTATTGCTAAGCTCTACTTCTGTACCTACGCTTAGGTTGATGTCCTTCATGCCGCGAAGAGCGTTGAAATTCACCCAGAACTGTGGTTGGGTAAGGAGAATCAGTTTGCCGTTTACATCGGGGTCGTACCATGTATCCCAGAAACCGGAGAAGGTAAGCAGCTGATGTGCAAAGTTGATACCCCATACGAAGGTCAGCTGTGCTCCGGCAAACCCCTTGCGATACATACCGTTGAAATACTGCTTGTACATAGCCTTGACAGAGAAGGTCTTTGCGAAATCCTTGCTTGCCCAGTTCCATGCCATACCAGCCAGAGCTGCGTGCTGGTAACGAGTGGCATCAGCTGTGTTCTTTTTTGATGAGGCTCCTCCGTTGTACTCTGCATGCACTGCCCACTGCTTGTTTTTCGTTATGTTAAACTCTCGTGAGAGTTCCCAGTAGGCTCCCGCACAACCGTCGCTATAGTTGGTGATGTCGGTAAAGCAGTATGTGTTTCCCCAGCGGTCTGGTTTGAAGAATTCTATAGTTACGAGAGTGCTATA
>DEJD01000007.1:0-3765 GCA_002353215.1 Prevotellaceae bacterium UBA2757 | reverse complement strand
CAGTGCGATAAGGACTGCTGCCAGGAATGTTGACAGTGATTTTTTTGTAAAAACATTTCTTTTCATAAACATGTGATTATTCGTATTATTTCAGAAAATCTAATACATAACTGAAGAAAAAGACAATTGCAATTATATACATGCAGACTGACAAATCGCGAGCTCTGCCCGTAAGGAGTTTTACGAGAACATAGGAGAGCATGCCCCATACGATACCCTCTGCGATGCTTGCAGCCAGTGGTATTATAATAATAACTAAGAAGGCGGGGAGGAGTTCTGTGATGTCAGTGAAGTTGATATTCTTCACTGGATTCAGCATCATTGTTCCCACCAGTACCAATGCGCTTGTGGTGGCTGCGGCAGGGATGATGAGGAAGAACGGAGCCAGGAAGAGCGACAGGATAAAGAGGACTGCAACGGTGAAGGACGTGAGACCTGTTCGTCCGCCTTCTGTAATGCCCGTAGTACTTTCCACAAATGTGGTTACTGTGGATGTTCCGCACATAGCCCCGACCGTTGTGCCTATAGCATCTGACATAAGGGCTTTGCTCAGTTCGGGCATCTGTCCTTTTTTGTCCGTCATCCCCACACTTTCTATAGTGCCAATAAGAGTGCCGAGGGTGTCGAAGATGTCCATCAGGAGCATTGTAAACAGAACGATATAATAGTTAAGGTCGAGTTCGAGGAAATGGTGGAAGTCCATCTTCATTGCAATGGGTTCGATAGAAATAGGCATACTGAATATGGAGAATCCTTCAGGCAGTTTGGTCACGCCAAGCGGAATGCCGATGACGGTTGTAATGATGATGGTGAAGAACAGTGCCCCTTTCACTTTGTAACGAATCAGTACGGCACCGAGCAGGATGCCGAGTGTTGCCAGAGCGGATGTAGCTGTCAGCGGACCTATTACGGTGAGGTTTTCCTCGTTGGCAATGATGATGTCGCCTTGTTTCAGTCCTAAGTAGGCAATGAACAGACCTATTCCTACCGACAGGGCGTATCGCAGGTTTTGAGGAATAGAACTGACTATTGCCTGTCGCACTTGGAATAGGGTAAGCAGAATGAATACTATACCTTCGATGAATACGGCAGCCAGTGCTTCCTGCCAGGTGTATCCCATCATCAGCACCAGGGTGTAGGCAAAAAAGGCGTTGAGTCCCATGCCCGAAGCCTGTGCAAACGGCATCTTTGCATAGAAAGCCATTAACAGAGTGGCTATGGCTGCGGAGATTACTGTTGCGGAGAATATGGCACCGCGGTCCATTCCTGCTGCAGACAGGATGAGTGGGTTTACGGCAAGTATGTAGCTCATCGTCATGAAGGTGGTCAAACCTGCCAATACTTCAGTCTTCACAAAATGCTTCTTAGGGTCGAAACCTAAAAGCGAAAAGAATTTTTTCATCATCAACTATTAATTATCCATTTTCAATTGTTTTTTCATCCACTCATTACATTTGTCCTGACTGCTGGTGAAGCGCCAGTGGCCGCTAGTTGGAGTGATGTCGCAGGTTTTCGGAGCTGTTATTTCGTTCCAAATAGCCCAGACGGATGTAGGGGAACAGGTGTCGTCGTTGTAGCCCCAACTTACAAAAGTAGGCACAGTCAGGCGACGTGCAAAATTCACGACATCGAAGTACTGGAGTGTTTGCACTGCAGTTTCTTCTGGTACTGAAACTTTGCTGTCGTTGTATATGTCGGAGAAAAACTTTGGCCAGCCGCCAGCTCTCTGGTGCAGGAATCCCATGAGGTCGCAGAGGGCAGGGTAGAAGGGAGCGCAGAGAGTCACCTTGTCGTTCAGTGCTGCGGTGACAATGGTCAGGGCACCGCCTTGTGAACCTCCGCTTACTATCATATTCTTTCCGTCCCAGTCGCTAAGAGTTGCAAGGAAATCTACAACACGGGCACAACCTACATATACATCCTTGTAATAGAAAGTCTCACGCGATGCCATGCCTCTGCCCGGATAACCGGCACATTTCTGTCTCCTCATCACGTTGTACTCCTCATCGGGAATGCGGGGATCGTTGTCGTGAATCTCTATTTTCATATAGATATACCCGCGCTTCGGATAGTAATCGGAAGGTGTGGGTTTCGTACTGCCTGCTCCGGGAGGAGTGAGCACGATGGGGTGCTTCTTTCCGTCGAGCGGTCGGGTCAGATAACCGTACATCCACTTCTGTTTGCCTACGTGGAGGCGTATCAGTTTTGTTTCAAACTCAGCATTGGTTGCATCAGGCACATCGTAGATCTCCGGTTCGAGGCTTACCTTACGTGCCTCGGCAAGGGCTTTTTTCCAGAACAGGTCAAAATCTTTCGGCATGGGTGTGAAAGTCTGAATGTCTTCGGGATTAAAAGCCACCTTCACCAAGTCGCTCTGTTTCTTTCCACCTGCGAAAAACTCATACTTGCAGGCAAGAAATCCAGGGGTCTCCATAGTGCCCATAGGGATGACTGCCTCGCCGTTTATGAACGTGAGGGAGTCGTATTCTTCGGGTAGGAACATCTCCGCTCCTACCTTATAATACACCTTTGTGCCGTCGAGAGGCAGTCCGCCTTCACGTGCCACAATACGAAGGGTTGCCCCCTGACCTATACTGTAATGACTGTCGGGGTGGTTTGGTACGGCTATGGTTTCCACGTAGTTCTTTCGTGGGTCGCCAAACTCCTGCTGAAACTTCTGTGCTTGGGATGAGAGTGCAAGGAATAGTCCTGCTACTGGAAAAAGGATGTGCTTCATTTTTGTATTTTGTTACTTTGTTGCAAAGTTAGCCTAAAAGATTCAGATAATCAAAAAAGAACTCGGGAGAATAATTCACAATCAGTTCGTCGGGAAACTGCGTCTCTGCCAGAAGAGGGTAGAGGCGTTGGTAGTCGGCGATCTGCGAATAGACGTGTGCGTCGCTGCCCAATATCACCGGCACGTCGTGTTTCTTTGCCAGGCGCAGCAGTTCGAGGTTGTTGGGCAGGGCCTGAGTTTTCTTGCGGTTCGGAGCCAGCGAGTGGTTGTTTATCTCGAGCAGGGTGTGAGCCTCTTTCGATGCCAACACAATTGCTTCGAAGTCCAGGTCGGTTGTGCCGTCGCCCGGGTGACTGATTATGTTCACCTTCGGATTGTTTATGGCAGCAATCATTCCGTCTGTGTTCTGTGTCTTTGTTCCTCCCTTCCAGCACACAGAATGTATGCCGGCAATGCATATGTCGAGAAAGTCCAGATGGGTCTCGTCCAGATCCAGTTCACCCTGTGTGTTCAGTATGTTCACTTCGCAGCCGAGCAGCAGTTTCACTCCGAACATCTCTCTTGGCACCACAAACATATTACGGAAATACAGTGGTCGGCACGTACCCGGGATGCTGGGTCCGTGTTCTGTGATTCCCAGTATCTTCAGACCACGTTCCGCTGCCTCCTGTGCCATCTCCCTAATGGTACTGTAGCCGTGTCCCGATGCCAGTGTATGTGTATGTACGTCAAGTAATGGCTTCATTTGGTTTCAAGATTCAAGATTCAGGATTCAGGTTTAATTTTTCAATTTTCAATTCTCAACTACGCTTCTCCTTGCGGAGTAGGTTCGTTCATTGCTTGCATGAATCCCTGAATGAATTCCTCGATGTACTGTGGACCCTGTGCCACTACCTCCGGCATGTCCATCACAATCTGTTTTGCTTCTTCGTATGTCATATCTTACATAAATATTTTTTTGTTTAACATGAATGTCCATGAATCGACCATGAATGTCCATGAATATTTTTTTGTTTAATTAGTTTTTA
>DEJD01000121.1:13053-14584 GCA_002353215.1 Prevotellaceae bacterium UBA2757 | reverse complement strand
CAACCACAACTACAAATACGACTCTAAGTACTCAACTAAAATCGTTAAAGTACAACTCTTGATTCTTTCCCTGAAGGAATTTACTGTTGAGTCGGAAAAAAATCAATTTATTTGGCATTTCATTCAGTTTGCACTACCTTTGTCGGGTATTCCTATAAGACATAAGTAAATGCAACGATCAGATTGTGAGATAATGGCTCCTGTGGGGTCGAGGGAAAGTCTTGCTGCAGCCATTAAGGCTGGGGCTAATTCTGTTTATTTTGGTATTGGCAAACTCAATATGCGAGCTCATAGTGCCAATGCATTTACCATTGATGATCTGCGCGAGATAGCTGCTATCTGTCATGAGGCAGGGGTGAAGTCGTACCTGACAGTCAATACAGTCATCTACCAGGATGATATAGATACGATGCACGAGATAGTTGATGCTGCCCGTGATGCAAAAATCAGCGCCATCATTGCCAGTGACGTAGCTGTGATGACTTATTGTCGTCAGCAGGGGGTAGAGGTGCACCTCAGTACTCAGTTGAACATCAGCAATGTGGAGGCACTTAAATTCTATGCTCAGTTTGCCGATGTGGTGGTGCTTGCACGCGAACTCAATATGTGGCAGGTAAAGGAGATTTACGAACAGATAGAGGCACAGCATATCTGCGGCCCGAGCGGCAAACCGGTTCGCATCGAGATGTTCTGTCATGGTGCTCTCTGTATGGCTATCAGCGGCAAGTGTTATCTCAGTCTTCACAATGCAGGGCGTTCTGCCAACCGCGGAGAATGCGTGCAGATTTGCCGTCGTGCCTACGATGTGCGCGATGCAGAAAGCGGTACGGAACTGACTGTCGAGAATAAATACATCATGTCGCCCAAGGACTTGAAGACCATCCGATTCATGGATATAATGATGAATGCCGGAGTGCGTGTGTTCAAGATTGAAGGCAGAGCTCGTGGTCCGGAATATGTTTATACAGTTGTGCGTGCATATGATGAGGCTATCAATGCCGTTATAAACGGTACCTTTGCTTCTGCCGATAAGGATGAATGGGACCGACAGCTCAGCACAGTATTCAATCGCGGTTTCTGGGACGGATACTACCAGGGACAGCGTCTTGGTGAGTGGTGCGATGTATATGGGTCGAAGGCTACCGAGAAGAAAGTTTATTGCGGCAAGTGTACTAAGTTCTTCGCAAAGATTGGTGTTGCAGAATTTCTGGTTGAAAACTGTTCTATCAGCAATACAGACAAGATACTCGTTACTGGTCCTACGACTGGTGCCCTTATTCAGCCAGTTGGCGAATTGCGTGTTGATGACCCGAAGGACAACAGCAAGAGTTATCCTGTTGAATCAGCTCAGAAGGGCGATGTCATCAGTATAAAAGTAAATGACAGGGTTCGTCTGAACGACCGCATGTATGTGCTTGTGAACGACGAAAGTCAGATGCTCACTCAGAAGTAAAAATCCATTCAGTATATGAAGAGATTCCACATATTCTCCCTGCTAATCCTTAACACGTTATTTACTTTTGCTCAGCAA
>DEJD01000121.1:8608-12976 GCA_002353215.1 Prevotellaceae bacterium UBA2757 | reverse complement strand
AAGACTATGCCGCAGGAGAAGGTTTATCTGCATATTGACAACACAGGTTACTTCATGGGTGAAACTATCTGGTTCAAGGCATATGTGGTTCGTGCGGATTTCAATTTCCTGACAAACCTGAGCAAGGTGGTATATGTGGAACTGGTAAATCCTTCGGGCGATGTGGTAGAAACCCGCAAACTGAAAGTCACTAACGGTTGTGCATATGGCGACATAAAGGTAGATAGTATATTTGGTGCCGGATTCTACGAATTGCGTGCTTATACACGTTATATGACCAACTGGGGCAACGGAGGTATATTCTCCCGTACAATACCTATTTTCAAGCGTCCTAAGAATCCTGGCGACTATTCCCAGATGGTTATGGACGAAATCACCTATAAGAAACGTCTTCCGAACCTGCGAGACACCTCTGACGACACCTCAGATGCTGACGGACGCCTGCGTATTCGTTTCTATCCTGAGGGCGGACATCTTGTAAAGGGTGTGCCTTGTCGTGTTGCCTTCTATGCTACCGACCGGACAGGAAATGTGGTAGAGGCTGGTGGTGCACTGTTGAACGACAAGAAAGAAGTCATGGATGCCGTTGCTACACAACACGAAGGACGCGGAATGTTCAGGTATATCCCCGATGAAACCGCCCATTATCTGCGTATGGCGGATAGCAAGGGTAAGCAACACGACTTCCGTCTGCCAGATGCTGAGGATGAAGGTATGTCGCTCGACCTGAACACCCTTGAAGACAACAAGATAACAGCTACACTCTATTGCAGCAAGTCGCTGCACGGAAAACTGCTTGGCTACACCATTATGCATAATGGAGTCACCCTGCGAGCCGATACAGTCGTTGCCGAATACATAGTCATGATGGAATTCGACCGCGCAAAAATGCGTCCCGGAGTAAATCAAATCACATTCTTCACCAGCGAGGGACAAATCCTTGCTGAAAGACTCTTCTTCATCCGTCCTGAATCGAAAGATGCTGATTCCATTCGTATCACTACCCCTGTGGCATTCCCAAAACCTTGTGGTAAGATAACACTCAACATTCAGGCTCAACCCCAGTCGCTGCTTTCTCTGTCCGCTATCGACGCAGCTACTATGGTTAATGGTGCCGAAGGCAATGCGCAGACCTATCTCTTGCTCTCCAGCGAATTGAAAGGTTACATCTCAGACCCCGGATATTACTTCGAGTCGGACGACAAGAAACACCGTGCCGATGCCGACCTCCTGATGATGGTACAGGGATGGCGACGCTACGATTGGGCATTTATGGCAGGACTGAAAAAGCCCGATGAAACCGTTGCAAAGACATCGTTCCTGCCCCCTAATTCCTATGGATTTACCCAACCTATCGAAGACCAGTTGTATATATACGGACAGCTGCGTCAGAAAAAAAAGAAATACTCCGTAGATAATGTCTGGCTTGATGTCAACCTCTTCAACAAGAGCGGTTATCACTTCAAAGGCGAGGCAAAAACCGATTCCAACGGCTTCTATGCCTTCAAAATGCCTGATGTAGAGGGTGAATACACCTTGCTCATCAATACCGGCAAGGCTGATAAAAACGGCTATTGGGAGGATGCTAACTTCTACGTGGGAATTGATCGCCACTTCTCCCCTACCCGACGCCTGCTTTCTGCACAGGAGACTACCCCACTCCCTCTGCTCAAGCCTAACCTGTTCAACGACCCGGCAACACGAAAGGCAGCTGCTGAGAGTAATGAGTACATCCCTATCAACAAGAAGGAACACGTGCTCCCAACAGTTGTAGTGAAGGCAAAACGCAAGAGTCTCTTCGAGAATGCCCGTGCTGCATGGGCATCGGAGAAAGAAGGGCAGCACTATGCATCCATCTATTACAATGCTGATCATGATGCCGATATGTATGCCGACAGGGGCGAGGACTTGCCCACTGTCTATGAATGGCTTGCCAAGCGCAATCCTTTCTTCGGAGGAACCAATATGCTGGGTTCGCTCGAAGCAATGGAAGCACCTGTAAACGAGACGTTATTCGAAGATGCCGGTGGTACCACAGATACCGGTTTTTCGGAGGATGGCGGTGAAATGGGCAGTACTGGGGATTCCGGTAATCTGCAAACCGAAGAGATGGATAAGAATGCACAGGAAAGCAACGAACAGTTCCAGACAACAGCAAAACAACCGCGTATCTTTCGTGACGGCTTAGGGTATAAGAACCGCCCTATCGTGTGGCTTCTTGACAATGACTATGCAGCCATATCTTATATGACCCGAAAGATAGACATAGGCGATCCTTCCCAATGGATGGTTCATAGACCAACTAATCAGGATTTACCTATTTTCCTCAGTGAAATCAAGGGTGTTTACATTAGTGAACAGCCAGAGGCATATCGTGGAGCCCTCTTCTGTCCGACCCTGAATGGTGTTGCACCTGTGACTGTATTCCTCTATTCCCACTTCCGTTTCAATGTGGCATCTAAGGGAGTGCGTTCTACCCATTTCCAGGGGTATAACGTGCCTTCTACATTCGAAATGGAAGACTATAGTGTCATTCCACCGGTAGAGGATTTCCGTCGTACCATCTTCTGGGCTCCGAACATCATAACCGACAAGGAAGGTAAGGCAAAGGTGGAATTCTGGAACAACTCCTCATGCAAGGAGATGCACATATCGTGTGAGGGCATCTCTGCAAAAGGTCAGATACTCGTAAACGAATAAAACTCAATATATGGCAGATTTCGACATACGCGAACAGCGCACAACCATTGACAAAGACTACGAACAGGCATTGCGTCCTTTGCGTTTCGACGACTTCTCAGGTCAGCAGAAAGTAGTTGAAAACCTGAAGATATTCGTTGAGGCAGCCCGTTATCGTGGAGAACCACTCGACCACACCCTCCTTCACGGTCCTCCAGGACTGGGAAAGACGACTCTTAGTCAGATTATAGCCAACGAACTGGGTGTCGGATTCAAGGTGACCAGTGGTCCTGTGCTCGACAAACCAGGTGATCTGGCAGGTATCCTCACTTCGCTGGAGGAGAATGATGTCCTTTTCATCGATGAAATCCATCGTTTGTCCCCTGTCGTAGAGGAATATCTATATAGTGCTATGGAGGATTACCGTATTGACATCATGATTGATAAAGGTCCTTCGGCACGAAGCATTCAGATAGACCTGAGTCCCTTCACCCTTGTCGGAGCAACTACCCGAAGCGGACTTCTCACAGCTCCGTTACGTGCCCGATTCGGTATCAATATGCACCTTGAATACTATGATTCCAAAACGTTAAGAGGAATCGTTCTGCGTTCTGCCAACCTGCTTGGTGTACCTTGTGAGTTTGATGCAGCAGGTGAGATAGCTTCCCGTTCGCGCGGCACACCTCGTATTGCAAACGCTCTCTTGCGTCGTGTACGCGATTTCGCACAGGTACGCGGCGATGGTACTATCAATCTGGAAATAGCCCGTTTTGCTCTCGAAGCACTCAATATAGACAAGTTCGGTTTGGACGAGATAGACAACAAACTTCTGCTGACTATCATCGATAAATTCAAGGGAGGTCCTGTCGGAATCGGTACTATCGCCACAGCAATCGGTGAGGATGCCGGAACGGTAGAGGAGGTATATGAACCATTCCTTATCAAGGAGGGATTCATAAAGCGAACTCCTCGAGGACGCGAAGTTACCGAATTGGCTTATCGCCATCTGGGACGCACTCCGCAAAGCGGTTTTACACCTTCACAGCCTTCGCTGTTCGATTGAGGATCGCCTTTTTGTCGTTATTACGAGATTTCGTTATTTCGAGGTGGCACCTCGAAAATGCAAAACAAAAGCAAAAAACTTTTTTTTACACTTTTTGTTTTGCATTTTGCTCACTTACTCGTACCTTTGCCCCCCGATTTTAAAAATTTCTATTAATAATGTATATAAACAAGCGGTTTGTACCGTTTGTTTTGATTAGAAGGTATGCAGAAGAATTTAGTTATTGTCGAGTCACCAGCAAAGGCAAAGACGCTGGAAAAATTCCTTGGAAAAGACTATAAGGTGATGTCGAGCTACGGACATATCCGTGATTTGAAATCGAAGGAGATGAGTGTTGACTTGTCTGATTTCTCACCGGTCTATGAGATTCCAAGTGACAAGAATCGTCTTGTAAGCGAACTTAAGAAAAATGCGAAGGAGGCAGAGACTGTCTGGCTCGCATCCGATGAGGACCGCGAAGGAGAAGCTATTTCCTGGCACCTGAGTCAAGTGCTTGGTCTTGATCCAAAGGTTGCAAAACGAATCGTTTTCCACGAAATCACTAAGACGGCTATTCTGGAGGCTATCAAGCATCCGAGAACTATCGATATGGGACTTGTCAATGCACAGCAGGCACGTCGCGTGCT
>DEJD01000121.1:1942-8595 GCA_002353215.1 Prevotellaceae bacterium UBA2757 | reverse complement strand
AAACTCTCTCCTGTATTGTGGCGCAAGTTGAAACCAAGTCTCTCGGCAGGTCGTGTGCAGTCTGTTGCTGTTCGTCTTATCGTAGAGCGCGAACGCGAAATAGAAAGTTTTCAGAGCGAGAGCAGTTTCCGTGTAAATGCCATTTTCACTGTTGATGGTCAGCAGTTGAAGGCTACACTCAATCATATGTTTAAGACAGAGGATGAGGCTCGTGCCTTCCTTGAGAGTTGCAAGGGTTGTTCGTTCAAGGTTACCGACATAGATAAGAAACCTATAAAGAAATTCCCTGCACCTCCATTCACTACGTCAACACTGCAGCAGGAAGCAGCACGTAAACTGGGCTTTACTGTTTCACAGACAATGATTGTGGCACAGCGACTATACGAGAGTGGACATATCACATACATGCGTACCGACTCTGTAAACCTCTCATCTCTTTGTATCAATACTGCTAAGGATGAAATCATACAGATGCACGGAGAGAAATACAGTCATCCTCGCAAATTCCACACAAGCAGCAAGGGTGCACAGGAGGCACACGAAGCAATCCGTCCTACATACATCGCTCAGCACGAAATTGCCGGTACATCTCAGGAACGTCGTCTTTACGACCTTATATGGAAGCGCACAGTAGCTTGTCAGATGTCAGAGGCAGAGGCAGAGAAGACAACTATTACCATCACTCCTTCAAATGCACCCGAAGGAATGGTATTTACTGCCTCAGGTGAAGTAATCACCTTCGATGGTTTCCTGCGAGTATATCGTGAGAGCTACGATGATGATGCACCAGTACAGGAAGACGAGGATGGAGTAATCCTGCCTGCAGTGAAGAAAGGCACTGTGATGGGAGTTGAAGAGATTACTTCTACAGAGCGATTCAGTCAGCACCCACTTCGTTATACTGAAGCCAGTCTGGTTAAGAAGATGGAAGAACTCGGAATCGGCCGTCCATCTACCTATGCTCCTACCATTTCCACTATCCAGCAGCGCGATTATGTAGAGAAGGGTGACAAGAAAGGCGAGAAACGTAAATTTACTGTCTTGTCTCTTGTGCCAGATAGCAAAAAGGCCGGTGAATTCGTTGTAAAGACCGCTCAGAAGTCAGAGGTATTCGGTAATGAGAAAGGAAAACTTCTACCAACAGATATAGGTGTGATCGTAAACGATTTCCTTACAGAGCACTTCCCTTCAATCGTAGATTACAACTTCACAGCGCGTGTGGAGAAAGACTTCGATGAAATCGCTGAAGGACGTGAAGACTGGAAGTCTGTTATGATTGACTTCTATAAGGATTTCGAACCGACTATCGAGACAGCTATGCACGAGCGTTCTGAGTACAAGGTAGGTGAACGAGTACTTGGCACTGACCCTAAATCAGGTTATACGGTAACAGTTAAGATAGGCCGTTATGGTCCGATGGTTCAGATTGGTACTGCCAATGAAACAGAGCATCCTCGTTTTGCTCAGCTCAAAACCGACCAGTCTGTTCAGACTATCACCCTCGATGAAGCACTCGAACTGTTTAAGTTGCCTCGTAACCTCGGTGAATTCGAAGGTTCTGAGGTTACTATCGGTGCCGGTCGTTATGGTGCATATGTATATCATGCAAAGAAATATGTTTCTGTTCCTAAGGAAACAGATCCTCTTGAAATCACTTTGGATGAGGCTATAGCACTTATCAACCAACAGCGAGATACTGAGAAGTCGAACCACCTGAAGGCTTTTGAAGAAGACAAGAATATGGAGGTGATGAACGGCAGGTTCGGTCCGTATATCAAGTATAATGGTGCCAATTATAAGCTTCCTCGTACAGTGAAAGATCCGTTGACACTGACATATGAGCAGTGCAAGGAAATAATTGCTGCTCAGGGCGAGGCTCCTGCAAAGCGCACTACACGTCGTTCACGTAAGTAAAACAGATTGATGAAACGAATCATCCTCATAGGTTACATGGGTGCTGGTAAGACCACTCTCGGCAAGGCTCTTGCCAGATTGACCAAGCGTCCCTTCTACGACTTGGACCAGTATATAGAGAGTCGCACTCACAAGACTGTTCCTCAGATATTTGCAGAAAAGGGTGAGGCTGGTTTCCGTGAAGTGGAGAAGAATATGCTTCATGAGGTAGCGGAATTCGAGGATGTCATCATCAGTTGTGGCGGTGGCACACCTTGTTTTTCCGATAATATGGACTACCTGAATCAGCAGGGCGAGACAATATTCCTGCGTGCTACACCTGAAGTGCTGAAAGAACACCTCCTGATGGGCAAGACCCAGCGCCCTCTTATACAAGGTAAGTCGCCCGACGAATTAATCGGTTTCATCGAGGAAAACTTGCAAAAACGCCTTCCTTACTACTCTAAGGCAAAGCACGTTATAGACATCAATGTTATTCACACCCAAGAACAAATTAATAACTACGCAAATCTGATAAATGAGAAAGTGGCGAATTGAAGACTCCAATGAACTTTACGGCATAAATGGCTGGGGAGTCAACTATTTTCACATCAACGAGAAAGGTAATGTTGCTGTAACTCCGAAGAAAGACGGTGTGGAGGTGGATCTTAGGGAGGTTATGGACGAGTTGTCACTGCGCGATGTGTCAGCACCGGTTCTGGTGCGTTTTCCAGACATCATTGACAATCGCATTGAGAAGACTTCAACTTGTTTTGCCAAGGCAGCGAAGGAATACGAATACAGTGGCGAGAGCTTCGTTATCTATCCTATCAAGGTGAACCAGATTTCTCCTGTCGTCGAAGAGGTAATCAAACACGGCAAGAAATTCAACCTGGGCCTTGAGGCTGGTTCTAAGCCGGAACTGCATGCAGTCCTGGCAGTCAATATGGATAGCGACTCTATCATTGTCTGCAACGGATATAAAGACCAGGACTACATCGAATTGGCTTTGCTTGCTCATAAGATGGGTAAGCGCATATTCATCGTTGTAGAGAAATTCAACGAACTGGAGATTATCACCCGTGTAGCCAAGAAACTGGGTGTCCGTCCTAATATCGGCATTCGTATTAAGTTGGCAGCTTCCGGTTCGGGTAAGTGGGAAGAGAGTGGAGGCGATGCAAGTAAGTTCGGACTCACTTCAGGTGAACTGCTCGGTGCGTTGAAGTATATCGAAGAAAACGATATGAAAGACTGTCTGAAACTTATCCATTTCCATATAGGCAGTCAGATTACTAAGATTCGTCGCATTCAGAATGCCCTTCGTGAGGCAAGTATGTTCTATGTACAGCTTCGAAAGATGGGCTTTGCCGTTGAATTCGTGGATTGTGGCGGTGGACTCGGAGTCGATTATGACGGTTCGCGTTCTTCCAGTTCGGAGTCATCAGTCAACTACTCTATCCAGGAATACGTCAATAACTGTGTATATACATTTGTAGAGGCAAGCAACAGCAATGAGATACCTCATCCAAACATCATAACAGAGGGAGGCCGTTCGTTGGCAGCTCATCATTCAGTACTCGTTATGGAAGTACTGGAAACTACAGAAGTACCTGCAATGCCCGATGAATTCGTGGTAGGAGAAGATGATCACGAACTGGCAAAGGACTTGTACGACATATGGTGCAACCTGAACCAGAGGAATATGCTTGAGAACTGGCACGATGCCCAGCAGATTCGTGAAGAGGCACTTGACCTCTTCGCACACGGAATGCTCGACCTGCGTACTCGTGCCGAGATAGAGCGCATGTACTGGGCTGTGGCTCGTGAGGTAAACATACTGGGACATTCGATGAAGCATATGCCAGAGGAATTGCGTTCGCTTGAGAAGAACCTTGCCGACAAATACTTCTGCAACTTCTCACTCTTCCATTCTCTGCCTGACAGTTGGGCTATCGACCAGATATTCCCAATCATGCCGATTCAGAGACTTACCGAGCGTCCTGACCGCAATGCTACAATCCAGGATATCACCTGCGATTCTGACGGTAAAATCGCTAATTTCTCAACCGAGAGCGGTGTAACCCACTTCATTCCTGTTCATACTCTTGACAAGAAGAAAGGTTCGTACTACATAGGTGTATTCCTTGTAGGGGCATACCAGGAAATCCTTGGTGATATGCACAACCTTTTTGGTGACACCAATGCAGTTCATGTGGTGACAGATAAGGACGGCTATCACATCAAGAATATCATTGACGGAGAGACAGTAGCCGATGTGCTCAGTTATGTTCAGTATGAACCGAAGAAAATGGTCCGTTCGCTTGAGGTATGGGTGAAGCAGGCTATCAAGGAGGGCAAGGTAACCCTTGAGGAAGGAAAGGAATTCCTTGATACTTACCGAAGCGGACTCTACGGATATACTTATTTGGAATAATTGATTGTGGTTAAGCGAAAAAAAGGTCTGTTTTTTTTCAAAAATGTATAAATATTTGTCACTTTGTAACAAAGTGGCAATTTTTTTTTAATAAAATATGTGTGATAAAAATTTTTATGTTTACTTTGCACCCAAACGTGAAAGCACATCCGTTTTTAGGTGTTCGATACAAACCAAATGGTCTAATATAATTAACAAACATTACTAATCTTTTAAAACAATTGGACATGAGAAAGTTCTACTCTCTTGCGCTACTATTTGTAGCGAGTGTATTCTGCAGCATGGCTTACGGATACACAGGAAAGGAAGACATCACGTCTTCGAAGTTGACTAATCCCGACTTCAGCGCTATGACTCCAGTTGCTCGTACAGTCCGTACTTATGCGAAGGACTTGGACGACAATGGTGCAGGTTCTGATGGTACTGATCTCTATGGTATGCAGCCAGTAGAAGGTTGGACAGCAAACAACCCTACTGACAACATCAAGCACACCACAGACGGTGACCCTCGCGATGCTCAGGCAGCAGGTATCTTCCCGGTTTACGATCCACTTGAGATTGATGAAATCGAGAATCCTATTGGACTTGGTGGTCCCTACTATGCACTTGGCGAGAAAGACAAGACTGCTCTTGGTATCGTAGCTGTATGGGGTGCATCTCCTGTTTACTCACAGGAAGTTACACTTCCAGCAGGTTACTACATCATCGTAACTACCCTGTATAATTCCAAGGGTACTGGTGCACTCACAAACAAAATCGGTTTTGCATCAGAAGGTAAGAATTTCTATTCTGAAGCAACTGGTTATCCAGAAGGTGAGTGGGTGAAGGATACAGTTTTAGTTTCACTCGATGCTGAAACAGCTGGTAAGATTTCTCTTGGTTTCTCTCAGGCCGGCGGTTCAGGTTCTGCTCCACACATCTTCATCGACAATGTGAAGATTTACACAGTTGACGAAGCAGAGGTTCTTGCAGAAGAGATTGCTAAGGCAAAGGCAACACTTCTCGATCTCATCAACATCGGTAAGGTTTACAATGTAGATACATCTGCTTCTGAGGCAGTATATAACAACCCATCTGCTACTCTTGCACAGGTTGAGGCTGCTATCGAGGCTCAGACTAAGATTAACGAATCAGGTGTAACAGACCTTTCTTCTTACTTTATCGTAAACTCTCACTTCGATGAGGATGAACCAGTAGAAGGCGGTATCTGTACTTACGACTATGACTGTGCTAAGAACAACATTCCTCTTACTAACTACAGTATGCTTCCACTTACCGGTTGGGATAGAAGCAAGACAGACAACGGTGCTGCTTCTGGTGTTTATGCTATTGGTAGCAAGGCATTCCTTGGTGGTGTAGATTACAAGGTGCCAGATGTAATGTCTGACGGTTCTTCAGAAGGTAAGGTTCTTGGATTCGTAACTTGTTGGAATATGTCTATGCAGTATAAGCAGGCAGTAACTCTTCCAGCAGGTGACTATACTCTGACTATGTCTTACTACAACACAGGTGGTACAACCGCAATTGCTAAGAACCTTATCGGTTTCATCTCTGACGAAGGTCAAGAATATCTCTCAGATAATCTTACATTCCCTGTAGGTCAGTGGACAAAGGACGAAATCAAGTTCACTCTTGATGAGGAAACTACTGGTTACTTCTCACTTGGTTATCAGTCTGTAAATACAGGTTCTGGCAACATGCCTCACTTCTTCACAGACGGTATCTCACTTGTATATGTAGGTTCTGGTATCGACCCATCTATGTTTGCTCTTAAGGCTGCCGTTTCTGGTGCTAACAAGATTCTTGCAAGTGGCGAACCATTCTACAAGGTTATCGAGAAGGATCTTGCTGATGCAGTTGATGCAGGTCAGAAGCTTATCGATGAAGAAAGCACAGATACTGAGGCTAACCAGGCTGCTTACGAAAAACTTTCCGGCCTTGTGAACGATGCAAATGCAAGTGTTGCTGCATACAAGAAGCTCGATGCTTTCTTCAATGAAGGTGGCGAATTCTATGCTGCTCGCGAGAAGTACACAACTGAAGCAGGTTATGTAAAGGTTCCTGCTGCTCTTGATGTTCTTGGTGACGAAATTGAAGAAGAAGGTTTCAATAACCTCAACCTGAGCACAGCCAGAATCAACGAAATCATCGGTTCATTCAGAACTGTTCTTAAAGAAGGTGTTCAGGCAGACTGGGATGCTCTTGTTGCTTCTGGTGATAAGATTGCCGGTGATGGTATCGATATCTCTATTCTCTTCACAGGGATTGGCGAGAATGGCAATTTCGAAGGCTGGACAACTACTAAGGGTAGCATTTCTGTACAGAA
>DEJD01000121.1:0-1933 GCA_002353215.1 Prevotellaceae bacterium UBA2757 | reverse complement strand
GAAATCTACAACAACACTCCATTCAAGGCAAGCAAGGTTATTTCTTCTATGCCAAAGGGTAAATATACAGTAGCTACTAAGGGCTTCTATCGTATCGGTTCTAACGATGTTAATATTGATGAATTCAATGCTGGTGGTACTACAGGAGCTTATGTATTTGCTGGTGCTGTTAAGTCTGACATGGCAAATGTCGCAGTTGCTCAGTTTGATACAGAAGACGCTTACACAGGTCTTGCAGCTGCAGGTAGTGTATTTGTAATCAACAATCGTGAAGGTGCTTCAAAAATCTTCAACGATCCAGAATATGAAGATCGTTTCGTAGCTTCTGCTTCTACAGTTCTTACTAAGGAAGGCGACCTTACATTCGGTGTAACAGCTGATCAGTTGCAAGATGCAAACTGGGTGACTTGGTATCAGTTCTCAGTATATTACAATGCAGCTGAAATAAGCGACCTCCACAACGAACTCGCAGGTGCTATTGAAACACTCAATACTGATGCTGAGGCTCTCAACAGCTATGCAGGCGACTATCAAGATGACATCACAGCTCCTGTTGCATCAGTAATTACTGAAACTTACAACGATGCTCTTGGCTTGGTTGACGACGCAGAAGGCATTAACGATTCAAGCGACGACGAACAAGTACTTGCTAAGGCTATCGACGATGTTAATGCTGGTATTAAGAAAGTAGCAGAGATTCAGAAGACTGCTACTGAAAATGTTGAAGCAGTTACTAAGTGCCGCGATGCCCGTACAGCTCTCGATGAATTCATGAACAATGAAATGAGCGAATACGACCCATCAGCAGAAGCTATTGCTGAGGCTACAACTCTCTTGAATCAAGATGCTACAGATGATGCTATCTCAGCTCTCACTACTGAAGAGGTTAATGCTCTTACAGTTCGTCTCCAGGATGCTATTTCAGCTCTGAAGATTCCAAGTGGTGCTCAGGATGCTTCTGATGATAACCCACTTGACATGACTAAGCTCATTGCAAATGCAGACATCGAACAGGGTGCTACAGTTGCTTGGAAGTACACTAAGAATGGTGGAAACGGTCCAGCTCTTGCAGCAGGTATCGAAGGTCAGTCAATCGAATTCTGGAACAACGACCCGGCAAGTCTCCAGTTCAATATCTGGCAGGACATCGCTGCTCTCCCAGCTGGTACTTACCTGCTCACAGCTCAGGCTTCTAACTCACTCAACGGTCAGGCTGACCCAGAGAATCCAGGTCGTGCATTCCTCTACGCTGGTACATTCACAGCTGAGAGCGACACTACTTACTTCTCTTCTGATCCAGTTGCTGTTCAGGAAGAGGCTTGTACAGAAAAGTACGATACTTACTCTGTAATCTTCACAGTAAATGAAGGCGAGAAGGTATCTGTAGGATTCCAGACTTCTGGTAAGATGACTGCTCGTTGGTTCGTTTGCGACAACTTCACTCTTACTTACTACGGTTCTAACAGTACTAAGGCTATTTCTGGCAACCCAATGGAGGTTGAAGGTGTTGAAGTAGCTGCAGAGGCTGAAATCGTAGCTATCTACTCAGTTTCAGGTGCTCCAGTAGCTCAGCTCCAGAAGGGTCTGAACATTGTGAAGTACGCTGACGGCTCAGTTAAGAAGATCTTCGTGAAGTAATCGTTCTCACATTTATTCTATATCAGGCGCAAGGCTTTCAGCCCTGCGCCTTTTCTTTTAAAAATATTTCTGAGTATTCATGGGAGATTCATGATAATTCATGTTATTTTTTTTCAACCATCCCCCAAATTGTTTTACCTTTGCACTCGAAAACAAATATTGTAGTTATGGCGAGCTTAAAATCTCTTGCGAAGGACACGGCGATATACGGTATGTCGTCGATTATAGGCAGATTCCTGAACTATCTGCTTGTACCACTCTATACACATGTGATAGCGGCAGCAGACGGCGGATA
>DEJD01000017.1:5994-6156 GCA_002353215.1 Prevotellaceae bacterium UBA2757 | reverse complement strand
GCTCCAGAACTCTTCTGCAAGTCGCTCGTTGTATTCATGAACTACGCAGAAAGCGAAGTAGCTAAGCACTTCAACTACGTAAACAAGCTCGATGCTTCACAGCTCGAAGCTTACCAGCAGGCATAATCGCTTACACATTATATATATAAAAGGTGCACATCT
>DEJD01000017.1:0-5890 GCA_002353215.1 Prevotellaceae bacterium UBA2757 | reverse complement strand
AGGCATTTTGCTATCTCAAGGTGCACCGCCATATTCATCACTTTTTCATATCCAATACCATACTTTGAACGTATTTCCTGATAATATGGAATAATCGGATGCTGCTGGTAGGGCTTAAACCACTCTTCTGTATCTTTCGTGTACTGTCCTGCCATATCTTTGCTGTATTCCTCAAATCCTGCCGTACGCGAAAGAATACTCATCAGTTCGACAGCCTCCGACACCTCGACTTTGATTTGTGCCTGACAAGCCAGAGAAACAAAGGTCAGTAAAATTAGGATAATGTTCTTCTTTTTCATCTTACTCAGTATTTTTCATTGTTATTGATTTTCGTTGCAAATATACAAGCATTTATTATTTCGACAAAACTCTCTCGAAATTTGATGGCGCAAAGGTACAATTCCGCCATTGCGGGTTTCGAATAAAATGGAGAAAATTTTCGTTTTTCTTTACGTTGTCATGACAATGACAATCATGACATCGTTAGCAGTTATTTTTAGATGCAGTAACAATTCGTTCTCCCAGAGGTAGTAAACTCAAGGGGGAACATATAGATGAGGAGGACAAGCTGGGGTCGCGAATCGCGACATCAGGTCAGAACCGAAAAGTAATCATCATCAGTGTTTATAAAAAATATTTCGATTATCCGACCTTTTGTTAAATGCTCGAAATTGCACACTTTTGTTGAAAAAGCATTTCTTAGTCATCTGGAATTTGCTCAACAACTAAGAAAAACTTGTTCGTTAGTTAGAGAAAATAATTTCTTGTGCACAAGCGCAAAAAGCATCATTTGTTGCCGTGTGGTCATTTTGGTCATTTTGGTCATTTGTCAAAATCGTTTTTCACTTGTCAAAATCCGCACTATATAATAAATATTTATATTTATATATAGTGAGCCAAATGACACATCCGAAATTCATTTTGACCATTTTGACCTTGACCACTTTGACCACTTTTCTTAGAAGACAGAAATACACCAAACTCGTTGATAATGACAAACTTTCGATTCTAGTTCGGACGATGTCATCATCGTGTAGAAGGCATCGGCTATGGAGTGGTAGAAGCCAAGGAGGATGAAGAGAGGAATGCCGAAGAGGACTATAAATTATTCAAACAGAGAAGAAGAAGGTTTGTAATATAAAAAAAAGAAAAGATCTTAATAGATGAAACCAAACATCCAAAGTGGTATCTGATTTTCGTAAGCATATTCTATTTCGTCTTTGACAATGAAGCCAAAGCCTGGGGCAACGGATGATATCTGACGCTGACCTTTACGCCTACCTCCGACTTCGAATGTGTAATCTCCTATTGTAAAGTCGGACACTTTGTACAGAGTTTTATTAAATTGCACAACTAATTTAGCAGTTTTCTTTAAAAAATGCACAAAAGGGTATGCAAAACTGGGAATAACTCGTATATTTTTCAATTTTCGAAGTCTATTTATTCTAAAATAACCGGTGCCCCGAATCGGGGCACCGGTTATTTTACCTATAATGTGGAATTAGTCGATTTTGTATTTAAACAGACGGGGGAGGTTGCAGCCGACGAAGTTGCCAAGGACTATGATGACGTAGCGAGGGAGATACTCGTTGCGCAGTTCGGACGATGTCATCATCATGTAGAAGGCATCGGCTATGGAGTGGTAGAAGCCGAGGAGGATGAAGAGAGGAATACCGAAGAGGATGAGAAGGGGATTCTTGTCGCGCCCACCTTGCACGATGATTGTCATGATGAGTCCACAACCTATGGCATTGGTGAAACAATGGAGGAAGTCGGTTGAGAGACGATTCTGTATGATTGGTGTACCGTCGATTACGCCGGGGTTGAACATAAGACTCAGCAGAATACAGCCAACGATATTACCAAGGAGAATCACCGTCATCTTCTTGTATTCCTGCCATCTTTTCAGGTCTATAAAGCCTGCTGTGCCAGTGTAGAGAGGCAGTTTGAAGTGAACTACTACGAGGAGTCCGAAGGCAAACATACAGGCGCCCACTACCCCACCGAGTTTAATGAAAATAGCTCCACCAAGACCGATACATGCACCAGCCAGGATGCTACGGATAAATACGTCTTTCATAATTCCTATTATTTGTGGCGAAAGATACGACAATTATTATAATGAAGCAGTATTATCTGCTGTATTTTTAAAAAAAAAGCTACCATCGCAGAGGTGCAACGGTAGCTTTTCACTATAAGATTGTTTTAAATTAGTCGATTTCTTCATCTGGTTCGTAACCACCCATCTCACGGATAGCGTTCTTCAGCATTGTGTACTGCTGGAAGAGGTGGTTAACTGGTTCCTCACCCTTAGTGTAGTCGTGCATTGGAGCCTTGAGGAAGAATGAGAGGAAGCGCTGAGTACCGCACTTGCCTGCACGAGCTGCAAGGTCAGAAAGCAGACAGAGGTCGAGAAGTACTGGAGCTGCGAGGATAGAGTCGCGGCAGAGGAAGTTGATCTTGATCTGCATTGGGTAACCCATCCAACCGAAGATGTCGATGTTGTCCCAGCTTTCCTTGCTGTCGTTGCGTGGAGGATAGTAGTTGATACGTACCTTGTGGTAGTAGTCAGTGTAGAGGTCTGGCTGCTTGTCAGCTGTCAGGATGCTCTCAAGAGTAGAGAGTTTGCTGACTTCCTTAGTACGGAAGTTAGCTGGCTCGTCGAGTACAAGTCCGTCGCGGTTTCCGAGGATGTTTGTAGAGAACCAACCTGTGAGACCGAGGCAGCGAGTGCCGATGATTGGAGCGAAACCAGACTTAACAAGTGTCTGACCTGTCTTGAAGTCCTTACCTGCGATTGGCACACAGAGTTTTTCAGACATTTCCCACATAGCAGGGATGTCAACAGTTGTGTTAGGAGCACCCATTACGAATGGAGCACCTTCAGCAAGAGCTGCATAAGCATAACACATAGAAGGAGCGATGTTTACTGTATCGTTTGCCTTCATTGCTGCCTCGAGGTGAGCCAGTGTGTCGTGAACCTGCATGTTAGGAGCTACATAGATTTCTGTAGAAGCTGCCCAAGCAACAACAATACGAGAACAGCCGTTGTCTGCCTTGAACTTACGAATGTCGGCACGAAGCTGCTCAACCATATCCCAACGATCCTTGCACTTCTTCACGTTGTCGCCATCAAGACGCTTTGCGAAGTTCTTGTCGAATGCAGCTGGCATTGGAACGATTTTCTCGAGTTCATCCTTTACAGGAAGGATATCCTTCTCCTGGAGTACCTGTGCATACATAGCGCTCTGGAAAGCGTTTGCTGGATAAACGTCCCATGCACCAAAGACAACATCGCTCAGTTGTGCCATTGGAACGATTTCTGAATATGAGAGGTATTTCTTATCTGCTCCCTTACCAACACGGATCTTGTCCATCTGTGTCATTGAGCCAACAGGTTTTGCAAGTCCCTTACGAGCCATGAGTACACCTGTCATAAATGTAGAAGTTACTGCACCAAGTCCAACGACCATGATGCCAAGTTTGCCATCAGCTGGCTTTACATTTTGGTTGTTCATTATTCTTTCTTTTAAAACTTATAGAATATTAATTGCCGCAAAGTTAGCGAAAATTTATAATGAAATGTGTTTTAACACCCAATTTTTTAATCTATTATAACATCTTTAATAAATATTGTCATTATTAAGCCATAATAGGCACCAATTTTAACAAATAGTGACTTTCGGTTATTTCTTTTTCTTCCAATATTTTTCAAGTGCTTTAGCTTCTTTTACAGTAAGCGGAGCTACAGCACCATGTTTCTGTTCGGAAAAGTTAGCACGTTTCATAGGACTGCCCTCGCCGTCGAAGTAGCCTATCATAGTAAAGTTGCGGAAATCGGATGTCTCAACGAAACCGAAGTTATGAGGGCGGCGGCTGTAGTTGTCGAACATAACCACCCACTTGTCCTGACCGAGACGTTTCCAACAGTTAGGAGCTTCATGTCCCTGACGCTCACCATCGTCGTATAGATTATCCAAAGTGTAAGGACCAGTAATAGAAGGACTGGTGGCATGTTTTACGGTTGCGCCTTTTTCGTGACTTACATAGAAAAGATGGTATGTATCACCCACTTTTATTATATCGGAGTCGATAACCGTATAGCGAGGCACGCCGTTTTCATTCATCGGAGCTTCGAAAAGCAGTTTAGGTTCACTTATCATCTGGTTGAAGTCGTCGTTCATATACACATAATAAATAAGATTCACACCCGTGCGCATACGGATAGTGAAATGCATGAGCAGGTGGCCTGCCTCATAGTCGTAAACCGTTTCAGGAGCCCACACACAGCCTACTTCGCTCCAGGGAACAGGATTTCCGTGCATGTCAGTTATACCAGTCGGGCAGGTAAGTTTGGAGAAATCGAGGTTGGTACGTGTCCAATGAATAAGGTCGAATGATTTCATAAGCACAAGACCACGATTATTACCCCAGCCATAGCGTTTGCCGTCGCGTTCCCACTCTGTAGTACGATAAGCAGGAGCATCCTTGTACCCGGCACGATCAGCTGCCTCGCGTTGAGCAAATATGTTCAGGTCGGTCATAGCCAGATAGAATCCGCCGTCAGGACCGCGGAAGATATGAGGGTCGCGAATGCCGTGCTGCTCAGAAATGGAGTCGCCGGCAATGACGGGACGGTCATTGTTGAGGGAAGTCCAGTTGTAACTGTCGTAGCTGAGCGCCATATGAAGTCCGTGGTCGCAATCCTTATGATAGACCATAATATAAGCACCCATATCCGCTTCGGTAGGCACCTTGGGTTCTGCCTTCTGCTTTGCAGAAAGAGACAATGACATAATTGTCATGAGTAGAAAAGATAACTTTTTCATAAGCTGAATTGTATTTAGAGTATTAGTTTTTCAATCACGTTTTTCCTAAATGTTTCGCAAATATAGGGAAATATCTTTACCTTTGTGCGATTTTTGCAATTATTTAATTACACACATGCGATTAACTATAAAAATAGGAAGCAACGTACTGACAAGAGCGGACGGCTCACTTGACATCACCCGCATGTCGGCACTGGTGGATCAGATAGCACAATTAAGGGCTGAAGGACACGAGGTAATCATTGTGACCTCCGGAGCTGTTGCCAGCGGACGTTCGGAACTGAAACACATCACCAGCGACCTGGACAGTGTGGACAAGCGACAGCTGTTCTCTGCTGTGGGACAGGCAAAACTGATAAACCGATACGTCAATCTGTTTCGCGACTACGGAATCAAGGTAGGACAGGTGCTCACTACAAAGGAGCACTTCAGCGACAGCGAACACAGAAAGAATCAGGAAAACTGCATCCGCGTCATGCTGGAAAACGAGGTTATCCCCATAGTCAACGAAAACGACACAATATCTATAACCGAATTGATGTTTACCGATAACGACGAACTGTCGGGACTTATAGCACAGATGACCAAGTCGGACACGCTTATTATCCTGAGTAACATAGATGGCATTTACGACGGTGACCCAAACAACAAAGATTCGAAGGTAATCAGAACCATAGAACCGGGACGGGATATCAGCGAATATATACAAACGGCGAAGTCATCGGCAGGTAGAGGCGGAATGCAGTCGAAGTCATCGGTAGCAGAAAAAACAGCCAAAGCCGGTATAAGCGTCATAATTGCGAACGGAAAGAGAGATAACATACTCATCAATCTGATGAATAACAGAGCTAACACAATTTGCACAGAATTCGTATGCTGACACTACAAGATACTTTTCAGGCAGTAAAGGACGCTTCGCTCGACCTTGCACTGATAGATAATGAGACTATAAATAAAGTCCTCAATAGCGTAGCTGATGCTGCGTTGCAGAAAACTGACGACATTCTGGCTGCCAACAAACTGGATTTGGCACGAATGGAGGAAGCAAATCCTATGTACGA
>DEJD01000108.1:6318-7789 GCA_002353215.1 Prevotellaceae bacterium UBA2757 | reverse complement strand
TTCTGCAAACGATTGTTCGACCAGAAAGAGGAAGAAAGCTTCCATCAGTCCGAAGCTTACTCTGAATTCGAGGACTTGAAAGGCGAACTTGCTTTCTATGCCGACCTTGCTTCTTTACCACAGAACATGACTGACGAAATGAAGGCATGGCTTCCTGAGAATGTCCGTCACACAGACGTGCAGCTCTTCTCTTCATTCGTTGCTGAAAACGGCAAGGCAGTATGGTCAACGGCTCTTCAGGGCAAGACTAAGAATGTTCAGGACCTCATCGAAGAAGGAAACAAATACTTCCAGCATATCGAAGGAGATTTTCTTGAGTCTCCAATGCAGAACTTCTCCCTCTGGGCTTGTATGGGAGTGGAGAAGGGTGCTTTGCTTTCTATGCTCAAAGAGAGTGACACAGGTCGTCAGATGCTTATGATGGTAAATCAGGCTATCGGTGTAGAACAGATTCTGCGTCAGGTAGAAGGCGACGTATCTGTTGTCCTGCCTTCATTCGACAAGAAAGGCGATATAAACGACTTCCTCCTGTTTGCCAAGGTGGATGACGACGACTTCATGGACGATGTGGAATACTGGCAGAAGAGCATGAAGAACTCTGGTCTTACCATGACAAAGACTATGGGTAAGAACTACGTAATCAACGGTGACAATTTCGCTATCAACTGGGGTCTCGACGAGGATAAGATATACTTCGCTACTCCTAAGATGTTTGCCGCTAACTCTGTAGCTACCCGTAGCGATGTCCTCCTTGCTCACAAGGATGAAATCAAAGATTCATACTTCTATATGTATATCAATGTGCCAGGACTTTTCCCTGCTGACCAGAAACAGACAGGTTCTACCTCTGCACTCTCTGCCGACAAGGTGTTGGAGGACATCAGTTCTATCGTCGTTCAGTCTAAGGAATACGACAGCATGGACATCATCATCAACCTGACAGACCAGTCGCAGAACTTCCTGAAGGCTCTGTTCCAGTAAACGTACATAATTATATAATGAATAGCATACAACTCCTACATACCCTGCCTAATGTATTCTCCGAGCGCAAAGGTTTGCAGTCCGATGTGTGGCAACAGACCGTCCGCCTCGAGAAAGGGAAAGTATATCTTGTTGAAGCCAATTCGGGTACGGGTAAATCCTCTCTGTGCAGTTTCGTCTATGGTTATCGCACCGATTATTCGGGCGATATCCTTTTTGACGAGGAGAACATACGCAGTTTTTCAGTGAAACGTTGGACCGACATCCGTCAGAACCACCTCTCACTCCTCTGGCAGGAACTGCGTCTGTTCCCCGAACTCACCTCCATGGAGAATGTGTTGATAAAAAACCGTCTTACTGATTTTCAGGATCGTTTTCAGATAGACTACTGGTTCGACTGCCTCGGCATTGCCGATAAGAAAGACAGTCTCATCGGTCGCATGTCCTTCGGTCAGCAGCAGCGCGTAGCCATGATTCGTGCCCTCTGCCA
>DEJD01000108.1:5586-6218 GCA_002353215.1 Prevotellaceae bacterium UBA2757 | reverse complement strand
CAGGGAGCAGCCGTCATAACCACCTCCATCGGCAAACACCTTCCACTCCAATACGATCAAATTTTAAAACTTTAGCCGCCTGCCGCCTCGAAATAACGAATTATCGAAATAACGACAAAAAGTCGGCTCCAATTTTCAACTAAAGAAATGTCACTCCTCTGGAAACTACTTCGTCAGCACATATCCGTTCCGCAGTTTGCAGGATTCTTCTTTGCCAACCTCGTAGGAATGGTCATAATACTTCTCGGCACACAATTCTACACCGACGTACAGGCTATCTACGACAGTGAAGACAGCTTCATGAAAGCCGACTATCTCATCATAAACAAAAAGATAGGAACCATAACCATGCTCACAGGCAAGAGCGTAGCCTTCACCGAAGAGGAACTCAGGGAAGTGGGCAGCCAACCCTTCGTCGAGTCTGTAGGTTTTTTCACCCCCAGTGCCTTCAATGTGCGTGCTGCCTTCGAAATGCAAGGACTCGCCAACATGTCCACCGATATGTTCTTCGAGTCCGTTCCCGACCGCTTTGTCGATGTAGCTACCTCACAGTGGCACTACGAACCCGGCAGTACCGAACTGCCTATCATCCTGCCGAAAAACTACCTCGACCTCTACAACTTCGGTTATGC
>DEJD01000108.1:4025-5536 GCA_002353215.1 Prevotellaceae bacterium UBA2757 | reverse complement strand
TGTTCGTGGCAACGGAGAGAGCGGGGAGTTCAACGGACGCATCGTAGGCTTCAGCGGGCGTCTCAATACCATCCTTGTGCCTGAGTCGTTCATGAAGTGGGCAAACAGCAAATACGTGGCAAAAAGCGTAGAACCCACACGTCTCATTCTGAAGGTGAGCAACCCCACCGACGACCGCATAGCGAAGTATCTTTCCGACAATGGCTATGAAACCGACATAGCAAAACTCGATGCTTCCAAGACTACCTACATGCTTAGAGTAGTAGTTGCAATAGTTATGGCTGTCGGATTAGTTATCAGTATATTGGCATTCTACATTCTGATGTTGTCAATATACCTGCTCGTAGAGAAAAACTCCTACAAACTGGAGAACCTCCTCATTATCGGATACAGCCCCTTCAGAGTATCTATGCCGTACCAGTTGCTCACCATCATTCTCAACGTTCTGGTGCTCCTCATGGCATTCGGACTGCTCCTGCTCGCGCGCAGCATCTACCTCGGCATCTTTGCAGGATTCTTCCCGCACGTCACCCATCCGTCGCTTCTGCCTTCACTCATCGTAGGCATCGGCATACTCCTCATCGTATCAATCATCAACATCTGTGTTGTTAAAAATAAAGTAATGTCAATATGGAACAGGAAAGACTGACCAACCTCTATACCCGACACTTCGGAACTGCTCCCACCAGCATTCAGCAACTGCCTGGCGCTGGCAGCAACCGCCGCTACTATCGCATCTCGTCGTCCGACGGTACAAGCTACATTGGCTGCATAGGCACTAGTGCTGAAGAAAACCGTTCCTTCATCGCCCTGGCTCGCCACCTCTACAGTCAGGGACTCTCCGTGCCGCAGGTCATATGTGCTACCGACGACTGCAATGTATATATCCAGCAGGATCTCGGTTCAGTCTCTCTCTTCGATTATATCAAAGAGGGCAGGGAAGCAGGTGGAAACTACTCCGAAGCAGAACAGGCAGTGCTTCGTAAGGTTATGAGCGACCTGCCCGACCTGCAGTTCCGCGGTGGTTCGCCCGACATCTTCAAGCACTGCTATCCGCAGGCAGAGATGGACAGCACATCAGTCATGTTCGACCTCAATTACTTCAAATACTGTTTCCTGAAACTCAGCGGACTGGAATTCAACGAATACACCCTTCAGGCAGACTTCCAGCAACTCTGTGCCGACCTTCTCTCAGAAGATGCCGACACCTTCCTCTATCGCGACTTTCAGGCTCGCAACGTAATGCTCCTCGACGGAAAACCTTACTATATCGACTTTCAGGGAGGTCGTCGCGGACCAATCTACTACGATGTGGCAAGTTTCCTCTGGCAGGCATCAGCCCGTTATGGCGACGAACTGCGTGGCGACCTTATCGACGTCTATTGGCACAGCCTACAGCGTTATATCACCGCAGCCGACGCACCAGCCTGCTATCGCGGCATGACCAAGGAGTGCTTCCTGCAGCGACTTCATCTCTATGTCTTCTTCCGCATCCTTCAGGTACTCGGAGC
>DEJD01000108.1:1349-3958 GCA_002353215.1 Prevotellaceae bacterium UBA2757 | reverse complement strand
GACAACCTGCGCACAGAACTCCAGCGTGGTTCTGCCTCGCCATATCCTTATCTTCAGTCTGTGCTCCAGCAACTTACCGACCACACACCGAAGCAGCTCCTCGACAAGATGACAACCCTCCAGCCGCACAAACAACTCATCGTTCGCGTTTTCTCTTTCTCCTTCAAGAAAGGCATACCCGAAGACGCCTCAGGCAACGGTGGAGGATATGTATTCGACTGCCGTTCTACCAACAACCCTGGTCGCTATGCCGAATACAAAACCATCACCGGACTCGACCAGCCCGTCATCGACTTCCTTGAGAAAGACGGAGAAATCCTCCAGTTCCTCTCGCACATCTATCCCATCGTCGATTTCCACACCCAGCGCTGGCTCGACCGTGGTTTCTCCGACCTTCAGATCTCCTTCGGTTGCACCGGAGGTCAGCACCGTTCCGTTTATAGTGCCCAGCACGTAGCCGAACACCTCCACGAGAAATTCGGAGTCGAAGTGCACCTCTGCCACCGCGAACAAGGCATCACACAGATACTGAAATAATGGTTAGGGTTTAGGGTTTTTTCAGGTCGTGGGGGAATTTGCTATCTTTACGACTATAAAAATTATGGCAGAAGATCAGTGGCATTGGCTAGAGCCAGGTACGGCTTGGAGAGGTGTTGGTGTGTATCATGTCACGCTGACGGTTCCGTCGCGTCAGCCCTTGTTCGGCAGGCTAATTATTCCTGACGACGCCCCTTCACGAGCATGGGTGGAGCGCACGGCATTGGGCAATGCTGTCGTTGACGAACTGTTTGTGATGTGCAAGCATTATCCAGCTATCCGCATTTTTCAGTTTTGCCTGATGCCCGACCATTTGCATGCCGTCATTCAGGTGACGAAAATCATGGACACAAGCATCCGCAGCGTAATCCGCGGATATTGGCAAGGCTTGAAAAAACTTGGAAGAGCGCACACACTGGCAGCTTCAAAAGGCTTTCTGGCTTTTGCTTCCGAAGGCTCTTCGGCCGTTTATCCCGAAGGCTCTTCGGCTTTTTCTCCCGAATTTAATTCGGGTACAACTAACTCAGAAAAGGCCACGACACAGGCAAAGCCATCCTCAGAAAGCGCCGTCTGGGCATTTCCAATATTCACCGAGCGTCCATTTATCCGTCCGCTTTCTCGCCGCGGACAGCTGCAGGCGATGATGCACTATGTACGGATGAACCCTCAGCGGTTGGCTACGAAGCGTCTTATGTCTGGCTTCTTCAGGGTGCAGAAAGGCATTGAGATTTCAGGTCGCAGCTATGATGGTGTGGGCAATGTGTCTCTGCTGCATGCTGAGAGCTATGATGTGGTGCATGTACGCCGAATGATGGTGGAGACCGCAGAACATGGCGACAGCCAGCCTTTGCGCGACTATATGAATAGCCGTGTGCTTAAGGCACGAAAGGGTGTTGTAATGGTGTCGCCGTTTATATCGCTGCAGGAGAAGCTGGTGATGCAAGTATTGCTAAAAGAGCAGCTACCGTTTATCTTGCTTGCCGACAATGGTTTCCGTGAGTACTACAAGCCCTCCGATGCCCTTTTTGTTGCCTGTGCAGAGGGTAGGGTGCTCATTCTGAGTCCATGGGAACATGATGCAGGCAAACGTCACATTAACCGTAGCGAGTGCGTAGCTTTGAACCTGATGGCAGAAGAGATTGCAAGGCAAAGCACCAGTTCGTAAACAAAAAAATCCCACTCATTATCGTAATAGGTGGGAAAAATCAAATACAATGCAATAATGCAATATTACAATGCCACAGGGACAGGGTAGAGATGTCTGATGGCTGATGGCTGAAGGAAGATGGAAGATGGGCTTATGCTACAACTGGTTCATGGTTAAGGGTTATGAGGTCAAAAAAGGAATGTGTATTCGTTTTAAATTGCTTACTATCAAGAGGATGGATTAGCGCGGGTAGATTAAACGGGGAAGGAAGAGAGAGAATCCGCGGATATAATCCGCGGGAAATTGAACGGAACATCGGGGAAAGGAACGGGGCATCGGGGAAAGGACGGGACGATGGGGAAAGTACGGGACGTCGAGGAAGGGAATGAGACGCAGGAAGGGAATGAGGTAAGGATTTCTCAAAAAGAATCAAAAGTTTAGGGGGGTGTTGCGTAGGTTTGGAGGTTTTTGATTATTTTTGCAGGGAATATGATGATGGGGCTTTTGTTCCATTACTTTTGCGCAAATTGTATTTGATATGACTAATGAGGGGACTAATACAGCTCAATATGAGACTTTTACATGGTTGCAGCCAGGTACTTGGCGAAAACCATGCATCGTTCATGTCACGATGGTGGCTAATGGGAGGCAGCCGTTGTTTGGTAGTCTCGGGCATAATGGTTCTGAGGCTGTTGTTGAGAAGACTCCTATTGGTTGGGCTCTGATAAATCAGGAACAACGGATGCTTGAGCTTTGTCATGAAATTAAGATTCTTGCCGACAAGGTTATGCCTGATCATCATCATATGGTGATTCATGTTCAGTGAACGATGTCGCGAAGCATCAAAGAGGTGGTTCGCGGGTATATGCAAGGATTTAAGAATGAGGCTCGGAAGTTGGGATTTACTGATAATCTGTATGAAGGG
>DEJD01000108.1:0-1238 GCA_002353215.1 Prevotellaceae bacterium UBA2757 | reverse complement strand
GAGGTGTGTGGGTTGCAGTTTACGTCTATGGGTAATCATTTTCTGTTGGATTGGCCTGACAGACAATTGGTGGTGATGTCGAGAAGTGCCAGCGAAGAGCAGATAAGTGACAGGTTGAAGGCTGTTATTGCAGCTGCGCACAATGGTGCAGTTACTTATACGGCGGCTATAAGTAAGGGTGAGAGTTTTATAGCTAAAAAGGTGCGAGGACATGGGTATCCTTTAGTAGTGCTTATGAATGACGGTTTCCCTGCTGCGGGTTCGCCTCACGAACGCTTTTATAAGCCAGGAGGGGTGTACTTTGATGCTTGTTCGAAGGGGCAGTTGTTGCTGTTGGAGCCGCACGAGAGTGCTTTCGCTGATGCTGTGGTAAAGAAAGCAACGGAGGATTCTTTGCGTAAGAAGGCAGATGAGAAGCATTGGAGCTTTAGCAGCATTCCGATTGATTCGCTGAGGTATAGATTCGTGGCTTTGAATGAGATAGGAAGGATGATGGTAGAGCGCGGAGAGGAGGGGCGCTGATAGATGAGGGATAGGCGCGGATAAATCCGCGGGAATAGGACGGGACGAATTGAAAATTGATAATTGAAAATTAGCTGCGCGGGATTTGAGAATGAAATATTGGAAATTCTGATTTGTTTTGGATTATTTGTTGTAAATTTGCGGGCAGAATTATCATTTGAATTTTGTTATGAAAAGAGTTCTTGGTTCGTTTCCGTGTTTTTTGCTGGTGTGCTTTGCTGTCGTTGTGGCTGCATGCAGCAAGAAGGAGGAAGGTAAGAATAAACAAGGCGGTTCGGAGGGCGTGACCGAACAGGCTGTAAGTCCTCTTGTAGGTAAATGGGTGGCTCAGCGGTTTTATGTTTTGGATGTTGAAACACCGAAGTATAATGTGGATATTTCTTTTCCGCAGGTGAGTATCGTTTTCAATAATAACGGTACTTGTACTATTTATAGCCAGGAACCAGAGGAACACATGGGCAGAGATGAGATGGGATGGAAGGGATATTTCTATCAGGCTCCATCGGTTGAGGGGACATATAGCGTTAATGGTTTTTCAAATGGTGTTTCATTTAATTACAAAGATCCGTATTGGTACAGGTTTTTCAGACATGTGTCTCTGAATGGCAAGTCTCTGGAACTGGGTGAAAGAGGTGTGGAGGGTTGTGATGTTATCTATGTGTTTGAAAAGAATGGTACTAATGGCGAGTATCTGAATAATCTCTCTACCGGGGGCG
>DEJD01000030.1:7738-15620 GCA_002353215.1 Prevotellaceae bacterium UBA2757 | reverse complement strand
ACATTATAAGGATATTTCACCTTATTCATCAGAGCAATGATATCAGTGCTGGCAAATGCCATTCCAAGACGAATACCGGCACAGCCCATGGCCTTGCTGAATGTGTTGAGCACAATCATATTAGGGAACTTATCCAAATCAAGGCGCAAAGGACGCTGCTTGCTGAAATCGGAGTAAGCCTCATCAACAATCACTATACCCTGAAATTCGCGCAACACCTTCTCTATCTTCTCTCGCTGGAAAGCATTTCCTGTAGGATTGTTCGGTGAGCAGATAAAAATCAGCTTCGTATTCTTATCGGTAGCAGCAAGCAATGCTTCCGGAGAGAAATCGTAGTCCTGGTCAAGAGGCACCTTATGATACTCCACATCGTTCACGTCGGCACACACCTCATACATTCCGTATGTAGGGTCGATAGCAACCACATTGTCCACTCCCGGACGACAGAATATGCGGTAAGGCAAGTCAATAGCCTCGTCCGAGCCGTTTCCGAGAAAGATATTCTCTGCAGGTACACCCTTGAACGGAGCTATCTGATGCTTCAACTCCTCTTGAAGGGGGTCGGGATAACGATTAATACCATTAGGGAACGGATTCTCGTTTGCATCGAGAAACACATCTGCCTTCATTCCCTTAAATTCATCACGAGCACAGCTATATGGTTTAAGAGACCATATATTCGGACGTGTGAGTTCCTGTAGTGATTTCATATTTGTTGAAGCATTATTTTTTATTATTGAATTGCCTTAAGACGTACAGTCATAGCACGTTTGTGAGCATCGAGTTGTTCTGCACCAGCCATCAGTTCTACTGCATGTCCGATACTGCGCACACCCTCAGCTGTGAGTTCCTGGAAGGTTATCTTACGACAGAACGAATCGAGATTCACCCCGCTATATGCCTTTGCATAACCTGAGGTGGGCAGTGTGTGATTGGTGCCGGAGGCATAATCGCCAGCTGATTCACACGAATAATTGCCTAAGAACACAGAACCTGCGTTCACCACCTTGTCTGCCACTTTCATATAGTCCTTCATGGCTAGGATCAGGTGTTCCGGAGCATATTCATTTGTAATATCTATAACCTCCTCCAGATTATTAACCACAATGATACGGCTATACTGCAACGACTGGGCAGCTATATCTTTTCTTGGCAAAAGTGCCAACTGGCGTTCAACCTCGTTACTTACATCTTCTGCCAATTGTTTACTGTCAGTAAACATAACAGCCTGACTGTCCACACCGTGTTCTGCCTGAGACAACAAGTCGGCAGCCACAAACTCAGCATTTGCAGACTCATCAGCCATAACAGCCACTTCACTCGGACCTGCAGGCATATCTATAGCCACATCGTGCAGACTAACTTCCTGTTTTGCAGCAGTCACAAACTGATTACCCGGTCCGAATATCTTGCTTACCTTCGGCACGCTCTCTGTTCCGTAAGCCATAGCACCTATTGCCTGAACACCACCAATCTTATAGATACGATTTACACCGGCAATACGGGCTGCCACCAGTATGGCTGGATGCAACTTACCCTCTTTATTAGGCGGACTACACAGTACTATATTCTTACATCCGGCAATCTTAGCAGGAGTCGCAAGCATCAGGACTGTTGAGAACAGCGGAGCAGTTCCGCCTGGAATATAGAGTCCCACATTCTCGATGGCAACCGACTTCTGCCAGCAGACTACTCCTGGCTGAGTTTCCACTTTCTTTCCATGGAACACTTGTTCGCGGTGGAATATCTCAATATTATCATGTGCCAACTGAATAGCACCTTTGAGTTCTTCACTGACAAGTTGTTCAGCCTCATCCATTTCTGTCTCCGAAACAGCAAGACTGGACAATGCCACCTTATCGAATTTCAGTTCGTATTCCTTCACAGCCTCATCGCCACGCGCTTTGATATCGGAAAGTACACCATGCACGATGTCTCTCAGTTCTGAGGCATCCCGATGTGGGCGTTGCAGATACGAACCCCATTCGCTTTTATCCGGAAATAAAACTATTTGCATTATAAAATCATCTTTTCAATAGGAGTAACAAGAATACCTTCTGCACCGAGAGCCTTCAACTGACCTACAATTTCCCAGAATTGTTTTTCGTCGAGCACAGAATGAACCGAACACCAGTCTTCGTCGGCAAGAGGGATAATAGTAGGGCTCTTCAGTCCGGGGAGCACCTTGGTAATAGCAGCCAACTGAGACTTAGGGGCATTCATGCGCACATATTTCTTTCCATCTGCAATAAGAACCGACTCGATGCGGAAGAGGAGTTGCTCCAGAATAGAGCGCTTCTCATCATCGAGATTCGGATTACCAATCAGCAGTGCCTCACTCTGCATTACCACTTCCACCTCTTTCAGGTTGTTGCTCACCAAAGTAGAACCGGAACTAACTATATCAAAGATACCATCAGCAAGACCGATTCCCGGAGCGATTTCCACTGAGCCCTGAATCACGTGAATATTTATGTCGATTCCCTTCTCTCTCATAAACTTACGCAAAATACCTGGATAGGAAGTCGCAATCTTCTTTCCGTTGAACCACTGAACTCCAGGGTATTCAATTGCCTTTGGAATAGCCAGAGAGATGCGGCATTTGCTGAAGCCCAGACGCTTTACTACATCAGCTTCAAAACCGCGCTCCACAAACTCATTCTCACCGACAATACCTATGTCAGCCACACCGTCGGCAACAGTCTGAGGAATATCATCATCGCGAAGGAAAAGCACCTCAAGAGGAAAATTAGACGACTGTACCAACAAGGTACGTTTTGTACTACTGACTTTTATTCCGGCCTCTTTGAGCAGATTCATTGTATCTTCATAAAGACGGCCTTTTGATTGTACTGCAATTCGTAACATATATTTTTGTTTTATTTATATCTGAATTTTATTTGAACTGAATTACACTGTTGCCTGTCAGAATAGTCTGACTGATGCTTATGTACGTGCCTATCAGCGGAGTCTTCTGTTGCTGACTGTCATGTTTGAACCAGTCTAATATCTCGGCAAACGAATAGGCATCCGTATCAAACACTATATAATCGGCTGTAGGATCCAATTTCTGAGGCAGTCCGTTCGACACGGAATGATACAGATTATGTTCCTCCATCAGCCGCTGCATCTGTTGCAGGTTATACCCTTTGCCCACAAGCATAAACTTCTTTTGTCGCAAATCCTCCATAATATTCTCCTCCTTCTCGTCTTTCTTCGAAAACTGATTCTTCAGATATGTCAGAAAAGCCTTACCATATATAGCTAAAGAAACTATCATAAGGAGCAAGAAGTTATAGCTGAAGTGCTTCTTGAAGAAAATGTACATTGCCTTGTGGAACACGATAGCATACCTGTACGAACTCTTCTGCGTACTCTCTCCTTTGTAATGCAGTATTGTAGCCGGATAGAACACATTCTTATACCCTGCCTTCAGTATGCGATACGACATATCCACATCCTCACCATACATAAAGAAAGTCTCATCAAGCAAACCGCACTTTCCAAACACCTCAGAACGGATAAACATACAGGCACCTGAAATTACCTCTA
The DNA here is from genome assembly GCA_002353215.1 of Prevotellaceae bacterium UBA2757. The sequence goes on along the minus strand of DEJD01000030.1, from coordinate 12,068 downwards.
TCTCCGAAGGACGGTCTATGGGCAGATACTGCATGTAATAGCGTCCGAACAGAGTTGACTGCGGAAATCTGGCGCCCAGTCCAGACATCTTGCAGAAAGCAGTCCACGGAGTAGGAATACCACGACGCGACTCCGGAGCCATACTGCCATCCACACGTTGTTGTCTCACTCCCAGTCCGCCCACCTCGCGATGTGCATCCATAAATGCTACACATTGTTTCAGCGTATTTTCCCCCACAATAGTATCAGGGTTGAGCAGTAGCACATACTCACCGCGAGCCTTGCGAATAGCCATATTATTGGCAACTGAGAAACCGTAGTTTTTGGTATTCTCTATATAGTAAACCCATGGAAATTTTCTTCGCAAGTAATCTACCGAACCGTCAGAACTGGCATTGTCAACCACATACACCTCTCCTTTCATGCCCTGCAAAGCACGCTCTACGGAGTATAAGCACTGTTCCAAATAGTACTTTACATTGTAGTTGACTATGACAACCGTCAGTTTCATCCGTTATTCGTTTGTTACAACAAAATCGTTTTCAACAATCTTCATAAACTCCTCTATCCTCTTATGGGTAGGCAGACAATAAACAGTCACAGCCAATCCCATCAGTGCACACAGTATTCCAGTGGTATTGAGAGTCATGAAATATGCGATAATATTATACGCAATGCAAAGTGAAACCAGCACAAGGCGAATCATGCTCCACATATGGTAGAAGTCAAGAGCCTCGTCTTTATTCATTCGACGCAGTCCTTTAGTGGTATTCAGCAGAAAGAGCTGAAGAGCAAGCGGCAGGATAAGCAATGTAGAAAGGATGCAGGCACAGTTCAGTTTGAACTCCACTTCCGACCCCGTCTCCACCGAGCCATTAACAATAATTCCCAGTTTACCTATTACAAACACGATAATCAGCAGCCCCCATGCCACACAACTCTCAGTGCGCAACATCATCAGTAATGAATTAATCCTTTTTTCCATAACAACTATCTTCTATTTAAGCTACAAACGGTACACGGTTCACGAGCGAACGTCCCAAAGTAGCCTCATCAGTATATTGTAACTCATCATTAATACTCAGTCCACGCGCCAAAACCGACAGTTTCAGTCCGCGCTTCTCGTCAGCAAGCACATTCGACAACCTCTTTGAAATAAAGAAATTAGTCGTATCGCCCTCCATCGTACTGCTCAGTGCCAGAATAACCTCCTTCACATCACCCTGCTCCACCCTATCGACAAGACTCTGAATCTGCAAATCACCAGGTCCTATTCCGTCCATAGGAGAAATCACCCCTCCAAGCACATGATAAAGACCCCTGTATTGCATAGTTGCCTCGATAGCCATCACATCCTGCACATTCTCCACCACACAGATAAGGCTCTTGTCACGCTGTGGACTGGCACACAAAGCACACACCTCCGCATCGCTTATGTTATGGCACACCTTACAGTACCTGACCTCATGACGCAACCTACTAATAGCACTACAGAAACCGTCAACAGCACATTCCTCCATACGCAAAGTATGAAGAACAAGCCTCATGGCGGTCTTCCGACCGATACCAGGAAGCTTAGCAAATTCATCAACGGCACGCCCTAAAAGCGCAGAAGTATATTGCTGATCCATAAATCAGCTGCAAAGTTACGGAAAGTCGAGCGCATAATAAAGAAATGCGCTCATTTTTTTGCCTAAACACTACCCGCTAACGATAACCCCTTAAAATTATGAATTATGTATTATGAATTATCGCCTTCTTCTGAAAAAATTAGAAATCTTTCTGAAAGTAGTGAAAGTCTTATATGCAGTAATGGCATAACCTATATATCGCATATAAGAATAGTCGGAAGTGAAGAAAATATTGTTAGATGGCAAGAACATATCCACAGCATCCTTCTTCAGAGCCTTTTTCTGCTGCTGAAGTTTTTTGACGACCTTGAGTTTCTCGCTACGCAACTCTTCCAACGAGGAATATACTGTTTTATTCTGCTGTACCATCTTCACTCTCCTCCTTTAACATTGACTGTGAAATGCTTCTGACAATCGGTCCTTCGACCAGAGTCTTACGCATTAAATAGAAAATAACAATGACAAGAAGCAGAATACCTCCCATCAAATAATATGCGGTAGTCTCGTCACCGATCCAGGCACTCAAAGTCTTCACCAGACCAGTACTGAGAAAATGTACAGCACTAATACCGAATATAAGAATGACCCCTCCAACAATCAAAAAGGTGGCAGCGACTGACATTTTGTCAATCGCTTCCAACTTTAGATACTGCTGCAACAAGGTTAATATTTCCTCAGTTTCTTGAGGCACCTTGTTTGCATCGCCTTCGTTATTCCACGTCATAATCTTCAGCAGGAGTAGCCTCCTTCTTCTTTCCGATAGACTTGATTTCTGTCAGGATCTTGTTCATTTCTTCTTTGTTCAGCTTAGCAGCATACTTGTCAAGAACTTCCTTGATTTTCTTACGCTGATCCTCACCCTTTTCAGGAGCTAAAAGAAGACCACAAGCAGCGCCTGCAATAGCGCCTCCGATAAAAGCAGCGATAATAGCTGCACCATTCTTACATGCCATAGTTTTAGAGTTTTTAAAGGTTAAAAATTTAAAAAAGCACCCAAATCTACAACTTTATCCTTAATAAACCACAAAAAAATGCACCTTTTAACATTTTTTGCAATAAAAAGCCTATATACCACGAAAATTAGCATTAAATTTGTGCAAGATTTTTCAACCCACATAAAAGTATTATAAAAAATGAAGAAATTTTCTTTTGGCATTGCACTTCTTGCTGCAATCGCACTCGTTGGATGTAAATCATCTGAAAGCAGCTACAAGAAAGCTTACGAAAAAGCTAAGGCACAGGAAATGGGCACTCAGACTACAACTCAGCCTGTAACAGTAACTCCAGTAGAGACAGTAACTCCAGTACAGCAGAACGTCACTCCGGTTGACAATTCAGATTTGCGCACAGAACGTCTGAACGTAATGAACAACGGCTCACTGAAGTCATACAACGTTGTTTGTGGTTCATTCAAGAGTCTCGACAACGCAAACAACCTCCGCAACACACTTTCAAGCAAGGGCTACAACGCTCAGGTAGCTCAGAACCCAGACACAGGCATGTATCGCGTAATCGCATCTTCATTCGACGACAGAGCTTCAGCAGTTAGCTCTCGCGATGCTCTCCGCGCTACTTACCCAGACGCATGGATTCTCCTCCGCGCATATTAATTCATTATTTAATATATAAAGAAAAGACTACTTCCCCGGCGAAGTAGTCTTTCTTGTTTACAGGATTCAATACAAAATACTTTCGTCTTAATGATGTTTAGCCACTGTTCTATTCTTCTTGCCGAATTCGGGGTCTATCTTCAGGAAGGCGGTGATGAGGAAGGTAGCAAAACAACAGATGATTGTCCAGACGAAGAAGTGCTGGTAACCGATGGTTTCCTGTAGTTTTCCTGCTACCATACCAGGAAGCATCATGCCAAGTGCCATAAAACCTGTACAGATGGCGTAGTGGGCTGTCTTGTGACTTCCCTCAGAGAAGTAGATGAGGTAAAGCATGTAGGCTGTGAATCCGAAGCCGTAGCCAAACTGTTCGATGAATACGCAGGAGTTGATAACGAGCATGTTGTCGGGCTGTGCATAACTCAGATAGACATATACGAGGTCGGGCAGTGTGATGGCGCATACCATAGGCCAGAGCCAGCGTTTCAGTCCGCCGTGAGAGGCTGCTATACCACCGAGGATTCCTCCGATGGTGAGTCCGATGATTCCGACTGTTCCATAGACGAAACCTACATCGCTTGTAGTCAGACCCAGTCCGCCCTTGTCAACAGGGTCGAGCATGAACGGAGTTATCATTTTCACAAGCTGAGCCTCAGGCAGACGGTAGAGCAACATGAACAGTATGGCTACCAAGGCGTTGCGCTTTGTGAAGAACGACTTAAAGGTGTCCAGGAAGTCTTTCACCACAGAACTTGCAGTAATCTCTACTGCTGCATGGTCGGTAGCCGGTCGCGGCAGTATGTACTGATGGTAGAGGGCTGCCAGGAAGAATAGTGTCGAGAGACAGAAGAAGGTGACTGACCATGCAAACGGTATGTTACCGCTCTTTTCCTCAAGGAATCCTGCAAGAATGACGAGTAGACCCTGTCCGGCAACAGTGGCTATACGGTAGAAGGTGCTGCGGATGCCCACATAGAGCGACTGTTCATGGTCGTCGAGTGCGTGCATGTAGTAACCGTCGGCTGCTATGTCGTGTGTGGCAGATGTGAAGGCTACCAGCCAGAATGCAGCTAAGGTAAACTGGAAGAA
>DEJD01000030.1:3906-7713 GCA_002353215.1 Prevotellaceae bacterium UBA2757 | reverse complement strand
GAGAATGCTATGCATGCAAAGGCAATTGCAATAAGGAACTGCATAGTAACGGTCCACCAGCGTTTTGTCTTGATAAGATCTACGAACGGGCTCCAGAAGGGTTTGATAACCCAAGGCAGATAGAGCCAGCCGGTATAGAAGGCTATATCTGTATTCGATATGCCAAGTCGTTTGTACATGATGACAGAAATAGTCATTACTGCTACATATGGCAGACTCTCTGCCATATAAAGTGAAGGTATCCAACTCCACGGATTTCTTTTCATTTCCATTTATATTAAAAATTATGAATTATGCATTATGAATTATGCATTATTTCCGTTCCCGGATAATAGTGTTCGAGGATTTCACGATAACTGTATCCGAGTGAGCCCATTACGGCTGCACCTATCTGACAGAGTCCGACACCGTGTCCCCACCCTTTGCCCTCAAGACGGAAGCCGTCGGCAAGCGGAATGACTTCGAATGCCGATGAGTAGAGATGGGAAGGACTGAGCCATTTGCGTATTTCAAGTTCCTTGCCTACGGTCACGGTGCACTTCGTACCTTGAATCTCGAGCAGGATGATTCGTCCTGAAGGACCTCGCTGAATAGGAGTCATGCTAAGGATATGCCCAAAGTCGATACCCGATTTCCGTTTCACGAGTTCGTCGAGTTCATTACCCGAATATTCGACATTCCATCGGTAGAAATCGGTTGTTTCCTGATCGAAATCGTTTAACACCTGAGAGAGAATCTTAGGGTCGGCAGTATTGCAGAAAGCCTCTTTCACACCACGGGCTCTTTCATCATAGAGTATGTCGGGTTTAGCAACGAGATATGGTTTCTGCTGATCATCCCAACAAGAAGCAAATTCCTCCATAATGCCACCACAGCATTTGGAAAACCTTGCATCGCAGATTTCACCATCATAGACGAGCACTTCGCCAGCAGTTTCTTCCACAGCCTTGATGGCAGTAGGGTTGCTTATCTTGCTTATCCCCTGATAACGCTGACAGTGGTCGTCGGCACAGACATCAAAGAGAGTGTGGTCCTCGCGGTCGTACCAGCGGACTATAGAGTTGAGAGTTGAGAATTGAGAGTTGAGAGTTGCTCCTTGAACTCTTGAACCTTGAACTCTTGAACTCTTACTTATCTGCGCCAGCAACCAGCTGCGCGATATTACGGCATGAGCCTTAAGGAATGGCAGCGAGGCTGTTGCAGACATTTCACTCGAGATGACACTCTTGAGGTATTCCTCAAGCGGAAGGATGTTGATGGCACAGACCCGTCCGCGGTCGTTAATCAGTCGGAGTGAACCGCGGAATGTCTGTGTTTCCTGTCGCTGCCAGTGGAAATCGACTCCGATAGTGACATTAGACAAGGAGAAGGAGGCGTTGGAAGCCTCCTTGGGTGTAAACAATATCTCGTGGTAGAGTTGACCTCGCCACCGGATAGCAGTTTCAGTAGCAGTTACTGTTTCCTCACCTTCTCCAAACACATTATCGCCGAACAGATAATCACCATTCAATCTGAACTGAATCTGTTCTGCCGTAACAATCCCTACCTTAATGACGGACATCATTTCTTGATTTTATCAATGATTTCCTTTGCCACATCAGGTGTGCAACCGCATTCACGAACAATCGAAGCAAGCAGTTCGGGAGTGATTTTCCTGTAATCCTCTTCGCGCGGAGTAATGATAAGTCCTGCCATATCGATTGCTCCCGGACTAACCATAATCTGCTGGTCGCCCTCCTTGAAATAGCAGTCGGGGCGATGCTTCGAACGAGGTATTACGACTGTTGTGATATAATTCTCACCAGTCACAGTACTAACAGTAATCCATGAAAGGATGTTCATCTGTGGTTCACTGTCGCCCTCCTGAATAGGCATTGCATCATAGAGTTTTTGGAAGAGAGCATTGTTTGCTTCCGGTGTTTTAGTGACAATAACGAAACCGGGACAGAGATATTCCTTCAGTTTGAACAGACCGAAACTGTCGGAGAGGGTTTCCATTCTCAGTGACTCCAGATAATCCTTGTCGGTGAGAGGGAACAATTTATCGCGCTTGAAGCGGTAGAGTTCCTCCCAGTCTCTCTGCAATGGTACTATATTCAGCGGACCTACCTGGAAGTGCAGATGATCGGGGGCAGAAGCGCCGGACTTGGGTCCATTGTAGAACACAAGCATATTCTTCAGTTGCACAGTGATACGCATCATGTCGATGTATGAATTGCGAATACTCTGCGGACGATGCTGATGATGAGGAATGGTGAAGTGCTTTGGCAGGATAGGATAAGGGTTGACGAGCAACTGATACTTTCCTGCGATAGGGAAGTCGGACTGTTCCAACGGGCGATTGAGTTCGCAGAGGAAACAAGGACGCTTTTGGATTGAAGTCTTATCTACCTTAGCACCAGTTGACTGGATGCGGGCAGGATTCCACTGCACACAAGCCTTTACATTATCTATCAGCATCTCGTTCTGACGTACTTCTGCAAGTGATGCATACCTGTCCCCTACTTCCTTCCACTGCTTGAGTTCGTTATCGAAGAAATCCATCGCTCCGTCGTAGGTCAGATTCATACTCCAATATTTATTAAGAGCCTGACGACTTTCAATCTCCATAGTACGCAACAGGTCCTTATACTGATTATTGGTATTTATCTGTTCCGGAGTAAGGGCTGCATCGCTATTGCCTTCCCAACGGCGACAGAGATACAACTCATCATAAATTCTGCCAATACGGAACTTACGGGAGAAAGCCAAACCAAGTGCATAATCCTCTCCGTATGATGTATTCGGCATGCCTACCTTACGCAAAAGCGGAGTGTAGAAAGCTCGTGGAGCTCCCAGTCCGTTGATGCGCAGAGCATTATTTCTGCCGTTTTCATCAGTCCATTCCTTATGGTCGATGATACCAGGAGGAAGGGTTTCAAGTTGGAAGTTACACATACGATACGAACCGATTACCATGGCACACTTCTCAGCATAGAACTTATCTACTATCTTCTGCAAGGTATCAGGACCGCTATAGAGGTCGTCACTGTCCAACTGAACTGTGAATTTTCCGCAGCGTTCATCATTGAAAGCAACAGACCAGCAACCGCCGATTCCGAGGTCCGAACGGTCTGGAGTAATCAAGATGCAGCGTGGTTCCTTGGCAGCAATTTCCTTTACAATATCCCCTGTGCCGTCGGTTGAGTGGTTGTCAACCACTATCACATTATATTCGAAAGAAGTCTTCTGAGACAAGGCTGAATGTACAGCATCAGCAATAGTCTTCACACGATTGCGTACAGGTATGACAACAGAAGCCTCAACAGGATAATCTGAGTATTCTACATTTATATCTGAAATGATATCAGAAGGAATATACGCACCTATACGCTTCAGATGACTGGTACATACCTTCTCCATTTCAACCTGCACATCACGGTTCTTCGGATTCACATAGTCAAACTGTTTTTCACCGCTCTTGCGCAAGTCGAGTTCTGTCTCTGTATAAAGATATTCACGAAGATGGAGCACAGGAGCCTGAACAGAATTGCGCAACATAAACATTGCCAATTCGTACCAGCCAGCATACTTCCACTGACTCATGGAATGTTCCTTCACGCAGTTGCGAAGACTCTCAGTAGAAACTAACTGAGCAGATCCGTAATCGAAATCATCACGGACACTACCCCACTGTACATCAATCTTAGGCATCTTCACAGTGCTGTCACCATGTTCGGCATAGTGGTCGGAATAAATCATTGCCGGTTTCACGTTCTGAGCAATATTATACATACGCTCAAGAGCCTGATAACCGAGACTTACTGC
>DEJD01000030.1:0-3814 GCA_002353215.1 Prevotellaceae bacterium UBA2757 | reverse complement strand
GCGAATCATGTCGGAACTGTAGAATGTACGGGCAGAAAGATTTTTCACACCCTCAATCTTTACGGACATGTCGGATGTCTGCATCAGGAAAATGTTACGTACCAAAGAAGTGTTTCTCAGTTGGGAAATCAGATTTGTCGTTGCCACCTCATCAATATAGGGAATGCAACAGTCTATGCCTTTTTTCATAATTAAGTAATTTGCCACAAAGATACAATATACAATATTAATTATAAAATCAGAAATAGAAAAAAATTGTATCTTTGTGCCCAATAAATTATAAAATTATGGAAAACGAACGTCAAAATGAACATCTGAAGGCCTTAGGCAAGACTACCGAGTATCTGACAACATACGCTCCTGAGGTGCTTGAGACATTCATGAACAAACACTGCGAGAACGATTATTGGGTACGTTTCAACTGTCCTGAGTTCACATCTCTATGTCCTATTACAGGACAACCTGACTTTGCCGAAATACGCATCAACTACATACCAGACAAAAAAATGGTTGAGAGCAAGTCGCTGAAACTGTATCTCTTTTCTTTCCGCAACCACGGAGAGTTTCATGAGGATTGTGTAAATACCATTATGAAGGACCTCATCAAACTGATGGAACCGAAATATATCGAAGTACTGGGACTGTTCGTTCCACGTGGCGGCATCAGCATTTATCCCTATGCCAACTACGGCATTCCAGGCACCAAATACGAGAAGATGGCTGAACACCGGATGCTCAACCACGATATGCAATAAAAACAAAAGTGTCATTCACAGAAATTCTGCAAATGACACTTTCTTTTTCTTATCTGGTGAATTTATTTCAGACGTTCCTGAATGGCTTTGCTCTCAGCCTCATAACCAGGTTTGTTGAGCAGGGCAAACATATTCTTCTTGTATGCCTCAACACCAGGTTGGTTGAATGGATTAACTCCAAGGATAAGACCTGAGATTCCACAAGCCTTTTCGAAGAAATAAATCAGCTGACCGATATTGTACTCGTCAAGTTTTTCGATAGAGATCTTGATGTTTGGAACTCCACCGTCAACATGAGCCAACTGAGTTCCGAGTTCTGCCATCTTATTTACTTCGTCGATACGCTTTCCTGCGAGGAAGTTCAGACCGTCGAGGTTCTCTTCGTCAGATGGTACCTGAAGAGTTGTATTTGGTTTTTCTACAGAAATCACTGTTTCAAAGATTGTGCGCTCACCATCCTGAATCCACTGACCCATTGAGTGCAAGTCGGTAGTCAGGTCAACTGAAGCAGGGAATATACCCTTGCCATCCTTACCTTCGCTCTCGCCGTAGAGCTGCTTCCACCACTCACCCAGGTTGTGGAGTTTTGGCTGATAGTTAGCAATAATCTCAATCTTCTTTCCTGCCTGATAGATAGCATTACGGGTAGCGGCATAAATAGCAGCAGGGTTGTTTGCAAGCGGAGCATTGATATCACACTGTGCTTCCATATCCTGAGCACCCTTTACTAGAGCTGCGATGTCGAAACCTGCAACAGCAATTGGCAACAGACCTACCGGAGTGAGTACAGAGAAACGTCCGCCTACATTATCAGGAATTACAAAGCTCTTGTATCCTTCCTTGTCAGCAGTAGTGCGGGCAGCACCCTTCTTGGCATCTGTAACGGCAACAATCACTTTCTTTGCCACATCCTTACCCATCTGTTCCTCACACATCTTCTTCAGAAGACGGAAAGTAATGGCTGTTTCAGTTGTAGTACCGGACTTTGAAATGTTGATTACGCCAAACTTAACAGTCTTCAGATAGCCAATCATCTCTGAAAGATAATCCTCACCGATGTTGTTTCCTGCAAACAGGATTCGAGGTGTCTTCGATGGCTGCAACCATCCGAAAGTATTAGACAAGGCATCGATAACCATACGAGCACCGAGATAGCTACCACCGATACCTGCTACTACTACAGCATCACAATTCTGCTGCATCACCTTTGCTGTCTCATTTATCTCCTTAATGAAATCAGGAGTGATTGAACTTGGAAGGTGCAACCAACCAAGGAAGTCATTACCAGCACAAGTACCCTCTTCGAGAGCTTTCTGTGCAGCCTTTACCTGAGGTTCCAGAGCCTCTACAGCTCCAGCAGCAACGAACTGCTGTGCCTTTGAAATGTTGATTTTCATAGTTTATTTTATTTATTTATCTGAATGAATCTCCAAGGATTTTTATCTCCACTGCAGGACTGATTTTCTCGTACAATATATTATATACTGCATCCAGGATTGGCATACTGACGTGATACTTCTTATTCAGAATTTTCATACAATTAGTGCCGTAATAGCCTTCTGCAATCATTTCCATTTCCAGTTGGGCAGTCTTCACGGAATAGCCCTGTCCAATCATCGTTCCGAATGTGCGGTTTCTTGAGAAATTAGAATACATAGTAACAAGCAGGTCACCCATGTAGGCACTTGATGACACATGCCGGTCGTCATCAGGCAACACCTCATTGAGGAAACGTTTCATTTCCTGAATGGCATTACTTGTCAGTACAGCCTGGAAGTTATCACCCATCTTCAGTCCGTGACAGATACCTGCAGCGATAGCATATACATTTTTCAGCACAGACGCATATTCTATTCCTTCTATATCCTGACTCACACTCGTCTTCACATACTTATTGGTAAACAGGTCGGCTACTACCTGAGCATTATCCAGACTGCTACAACCGATAGTAAGATAACAGATTCTGTCGAGTGCCACCTCTTCAGCATGCGACGGTCCGCCAATGCAAGCCAACTGTTCCTCCGGTATGTTATACACCTTCTCCATATAGCTGCTGACGGTCATAGATTCTTCCGGCACAATACCCTTGATGGCTGTTACAACCATCTTTTCTCTCAGGTTTGCCTTCAGTTTCTTCAGATGACTTTTGATGTATGGCGACGGTATAACGAAAATCAGAGTATCATTATTCTTTACCACTTCATTGATGTCGCTCGAGAATGTGATTCTGTCCACATCGAAATGTAAGCCAGTCAAGTATGCAGGATTATGGCGCAAACGTTTGAAGTCCTCTATACGATCGTCACGTCGCATATACCAAGTGATGTGCTCCTCATGGTGCATCACTATCTTAGCCACAGCTGTTGCCCAACTGCCGCCGCCCAGAACTGCTACTCTGCCTGTACTTTGGAATTGCATTACAATTTACCGATTATGTTATTCAATTCATCCACACTTGGCTTCACCACATCTAATTTGAACTTCTTAATGATTTCGCCTATCTGTTGCTGAATTTTCTGAGCATTTCCGTCTTTCAGGTCACTCACCAGATTATAACCAGCCTTATACAGAATTGGTACTATATCTTCGTTGAATCCGAGTTCAACGAACTTCTCTACCCCATCCTTAGGCATTTTCTTTTCCGGTTTCATCGTTGGGAAGAGAAGTACTTCCTGAATAGTAGGCTGACCAGTCATAAGGATAGCCAGACGGTCGATACCGATACCGATACCACTTGTTGGAGGCATTCCGTACTGGAGAGCGCGGAGGAAGTCGTGGTCGATAACCATAGCCTCATCATCACCTCTGTCAGCAAGTTTCATCTGTTCTACGAATCTCTCTTCCTGGTCGATAGGATCGTTGAGTTCTGAGTATGCATTAGCCAGTTCCTTACCATTCACCATGAGTTCGAAACGTTCTGTGAGTCCTGGCTTCGAACGGTGCATCTTGGTAAGCGGAGACATCTCCACTGGGTAATCGATAATGAATGTAGGTTGGATAAATGTGCCCTCGCAAGTCTCACCGAATATCTCGTCGATAAGTTTGCCGCGACCCATTGT
>DEJD01000012.1:6873-7283 GCA_002353215.1 Prevotellaceae bacterium UBA2757 | reverse complement strand
GTCCCAGCCAAAGTAATCAAAAATTTACAGCCCCATCACTCAACATCTCGCGCAGTCCGCCCGAAAGCTTAAATGTTTGAGCACTAACACTAATCGTCGCAATCGACATCAGGATAACCAGCATCCCGAAAAAAGTTTCTTCTCATATCTTTTGTAAAGTATGGTACAAATGTACGAAAAAAAGCATTATATACAAAAAGCGATGAGGAAAAACCTCATCGCTATAACCCATGACCTACTCAGTCATAATACTCTACCTTTAATTCTTCGCTGACATCGAAGTCATCTTGTGAGCCGTCGTCGTAGGTGTAGATGATACGAAGTCCACGATAGGTGGAGGGTACCTTCAGGGTTTCCAAAAGGTGCCATCTGGGACGACCGAAGTCGTAGGATTCCCTGTCTAAAAGCAA
>DEJD01000012.1:4455-6761 GCA_002353215.1 Prevotellaceae bacterium UBA2757 | reverse complement strand
CCATCCATCGTGATTATGAACTTGGGTAATGCCATAGAATGACTAACTTATCAGCCTTAATACTTAGTGAAGTTGTACTTTGCCCTCAGCTCAGCTTTCTTTTCGTCTGATTGAGATGTGAAGTAACCCTTCCAGCCCGGACAGAAGTTGATGTGCCAGCGCCAGAATCTTCCTAACAATGAATTGGGCTTTTTGTCGTAATGAGCCCTAAACTTACAAGTTTCGCAATTGTGTGCCATAAAAATATCCCTGATTTATTCGATTTTTAATGTTGGTACAAAAGTACGAAATAAATCGAAAAGAAATGCCAGAAAGAAAAAAAATACTGAAAAATTAGTTAAACGGAAAATTTATCTGTAACTTTGGCTTCACAAAGTTATCAATTATGATGAAAAAGATTACAAAGAAGTCTCCAAACAACGGATGGATGGTCATTATACTCTTTGCAGTGATGAGCTTTATGAGCACGAACTTATCTGCGGGAAATTTCTTTCGCAGGCTTGACAGTTTGATGACAGTGAGATACTACAAGAGCAAGATTGACACAAATTATGTGGTGCGACCACAATCCAAGTGGACACTCAAGGCTCGCTATAACCTTTCGGGTAATCAGATTAACACCGAGGGAAGAGAAATGGGTACACATTTCAAATCCGAGATTAAATCCAATTTCAAATCTACTTTCAGCTTCGGTGCCACCTACAGAGGATTCTCACTGAGCCTTGCACTCAACCCTGCCAGACTGAGAGGTGAAAACCGCGATTATGAGATCAATTTAAACTCTTACGGCAAGAGTTTCGGTTGGGACTTTATTTATCAGAATGCACAGAACTTCAAGGGTTGGTATGACCAAGACGGAAAATCCCGTCTCGACATGCCTTCCGACAAACTTTCTGTAATTACGTTCAATCTGAATTTTTATTATGCCTTCAATAATAAAAAGTTTTCCTACCCTGCAGCATTCTCACAAAGTTATATCCAGAGGCGTTCAGCGGGCAGCTTTCTGTTGGCAGCTTCAGGTATGCACCAGAGAGCAAACTACAAATGGGAGGAGACTGTAAAACTGTTGATGACCAACATCGGTATAGGTGCCGGATATGCCTACAACTTCGTGCCCGGCAAGGGGTGGCTGCTACACATCTCTGCCCTACCCACCTTCATAGTTTACAGTCACACATCAGCAAGACTGAACGATGTAAAAGTACCTCTGCACTATGACTTCCCGGAATTCATAATTACCGGTCGCGGAGCTATAGTTCACCAGATAAAGAAAGTATTCTATGGTCTGTCGATGGTGTATAACTTCACAAACATCGGATCAGAGGAAACTCTTACAGTGCACAACCATAAATGGAGACTGAGAGCTTTCTTCGGAATAAGACTATAGACACAAATTAAAACAGTTCTTCGTGGTCGTAGCGGTGCATACTACGAATAAGTTTATGAGCTGCAGCCTGAGCCATTGTTTCGTAGGCACTTTCGCTTGGATGTAGGTGATCACCACTGTCAAATCCGTCAGCAAAAGCTTTAGGATTAGTAATACTGCGGACGGCAGCATCGAAGTCGATACAACCATCGAAAACGGGTGATGTACGCAACCATTCGTTAAACTGTTGGCGCATCTGTTCACGATTTTCGTTATATGTGCGCCAACCGAATATAGGCAACAGAGTTCCACTCCACACCTTCAGTCCTTTAGCCCTGGCAGGCTCTACATAGATTTTCGTTACTCCTTCTATCATCTCCTCAACCGTAGGCAGGTCGCTCCACGGACGGAAAGGATTGACATCAGTACCCACAGGATGGATGATGTCGTTGATGCCGTGTTGAATAATCAAATCAGTAGCTCCAGCTACATTCATCTCAATCGGGAAACGAGTAGCGCCCTTCAGACCATAAGCCTGATAAGTGATGCAGTCGTACTGACGCAGGATGCGAGTGCCACTGACGGCACGACGAATGACGGAAGCATTTGTGCCAAAAGCAATTTGAGCCATATAATCGGGCCACGACTGGGCAGTGATGGAATCGCCGTAGCAAACAATTGCATGATTCTCTGCTGAAGTAAGAACGTCTATGGTGTTGAGAAAATAGAACCAGTTGGTGCTGCGACTCAAATCGAGAGGCAGTTCGTCAGCCTCAGCAAAGTCGCCATAAGCATAGAAACCTTTTGAGAGCGGACCAGTGATGAGCGTGCCGCTATTCATTTGGGTAAAATCCTTCAGATAAAAACTCACCTCAATAGTATCGCCACGATGCACTGGATAACTGATGGCATCGCTCTCCGTCTCAGTGCCAGGCTTGAG
>DEJD01000012.1:3644-4390 GCA_002353215.1 Prevotellaceae bacterium UBA2757 | reverse complement strand
AAAGAGTTACGGGTTCGGTGCCTGTGAGATTGGAAAAACGGAAACGAAGCATATTGCCGTCGAAGCACATACGAACAGGATAACGAAGGGTTAAGTCCTTGGCATATACAGCCTCACGACGATTGGTGATGGAGGTGGCATTACCCCAGCAGGCAACCCATTTCGTTGATTCGGAATCAGTTTGAGGTGACATATTTAATAATCAGATAAGTTCCAAGAATTTGCAGCAGCAGGCCTGGCCAACCGAGAGTAAAGTCCTGAACAGTTGCACCGATGCCGCCAGTAAGAAGAAGTTCACCAAGTCCGCCAGCAGCCTCACTTGCCAGAACAACACCTGCAAGCAGAAGCAGCGACACGCTGCGGAAATACTTTGCAGTCAGTCCTGCCACAAGTGCAAGCACAACAAGTTTCAGCATCATCACTTGCAGCACGCCCCAAGCAGGCATCCCGAATGCATAATGGTTTACGATAGGCGAAGCGACTGCAGCCAGCAGTCCAACCTTCCATCCCAGTTTGTAGGCTCCGGCAAGAATTACCAACGACAGCGGAGCAAATATGATGCCACCCTGCGGAATGAGGTGGAACAGTTGAGGCAGAACCATATTGCAAGCCACAAATCCTGCCGCCCACAGGTAAGTCTTCACCTCGTCAAAATTCAGTGTGTAGAGTTTTACGTTTGTTTCCATAGTTTTTATCAAGAATTTGATAAACCTCGTAAATACCGCCATAGAATGATGCCCGAAGTA
>DEJD01000012.1:1290-3596 GCA_002353215.1 Prevotellaceae bacterium UBA2757 | reverse complement strand
AAGCGGTTCGCATTTGTCAATTTGAGAATTTTATAAAAGTTAACCACTAACCGCTAACCACTAACCGCTAACCATTATTTAGTAGCCACCACTTCGATTTCCACCAGAGCGCCCTTAGGTAAGCTCTTCACAGCTACAGCTGAACGGGCAGGGAATGGTTCAGTGAAGAATTCAGCATAAACGCCGTTCATATCGGCAAAGTCGTTCATGTCAGCCATGAACACAGTGGTCTTCACCACGTGAGCCATTGTTAGTCCAGCCTCTTCAAGTACAGCCCTCACGTTGAGGAGCGACTGACGGGTCTGTTCTTTGATGCCGCCCTCTACGATTGTGCCTGTAGCGGGGTCGATAGGAATCTGTCCTGAGGTATAAACAAACCCATTCATTTCTATTGCCTGACTGTAAGGTCCGATTGCCGATGGAGCCTTCGTTGTACTGATTACTTTTTTCATAACTTTATTCTTTTTCTAAAAAATATGCGGCAAAAGTACGGATAATTGTCGAAAAACACGTAAACTTGCACATTGTTTTAAAAGTATTTATGAAAAGTGCGTTTATAAAATGGAGTTTTTGAGAAGAATAAAAACATGGTTGCAGTCGCTATCGTTCCGCACAGGAGTAATTGTGCTGCTCAGCTGCATACCCTTCTACATTCTGTCGTTTGCACAGATGTTGCTGCCCATCAGCGTGGCGGCGAAGGGAGTATTGTGGACGGTACTCTTCGGACTGGCAAAAACCTGCCAGTACGGAGGTCTGACAATTCTCGGAGTCGAGGGCTACCGGCGACTGAAAAATATGATTTCGCGTAAGAAAAAATAACTTCATTATGAAAAAAATACAAACTGACAAAAAACAAGACATACTACACGGCCTGCGCGACGGCATTCCCATTGCAATGGGTTATTTTGCTGTAGCATTCTCACTCGGAATCATTGCCGTAAAGGCAGGACTTACAGCTCCGATGGGATTTCTGAGCAGTTTCTTCACCCGCGCTTCAGCCGGAGAATACGGCACATACACGATGATAGCAGCCCATGCCGCCTATGTGGAGGTGGTTGCGATGTGTCTGGTGATCAACCTGAGATATATGCTGATGAGTGCAGCCCTCTCGCAGAAGATTGCTCCTCAGACATCTTGGTGGCACCGTCTGCTGATGGCATGTTGCATCACTGATGAGGTATTTGGCATTTCCGTAGCCCATCCGGGTTACACTCCCCCGGCCTACACCTATTCCGCAGCCTTCATATCTACGTTTTTCTGGGCATCGGGATGTGCGTCGGGCATTGTAGCCGGCAGTCTCTTGCCCCAACAGATGGCTACTGCCCTCAGCGTTTCACTCTACGGAATGTTTCTTGCCATCATCATCCCCCCAAGTCATAAGGACAAGAATGTGCTCTACACCCTGATTGCCAGCTTCACTCTGAGCGGCCTCTGTGCCATAGCCCCTTATGTAAGTGAGATGAAGACAGGTATGCGAACTGTGATGCTGACTATTGTCATTTCTGCCGTAGCAGCTTGGTTGAAACCCATAAAGACAAAGACCGATGGAGAAATATAATATTGCCATATACATCCTCATTGCCATCATAGTCACAAACCTGATTCGTGTAGTTCCGATGGCACTTATTAAAGGACCTATTCGCAACCGTTTCATACGGAGTTTTCTCTACTATGTCCCCTACGTCACTCTGGCGGTGATGACCTTTCCCGACATGATTCTCACCACCCCCACCCCTCTGCCCGGAGTGGTTGCCCTTATAGCAGGAATAATAGCAGCATGGTTCCGACTTGGACTCTTCCCCGTTGCTGCTATCTGTACCGTCATCGTTTATCTGATGACACTATAATAAGGAAAAAAGGGAATTATAGAGGAGTTATGGAGGAGTTATGAAGGAGTTATAGGGACGATACTGCATCAGATTGGTGCAAACACCCTTTACTATTGTCACTTTAACTCCCCTTTAACTTCACTTTAACTTCACTTTAACTCCTAAAATTTACTTCGTGTATAAAGCAACGATCGTTTCGTACTTCTCCTGTTTTCCTGAGACAGGTTTTGGTTCTCCGTTTTTCTTTCCGTATTCATAAACCTGTTCGAAGGTGAGTTTTCCGTCTTCGAAGTCCTTACCTATTCCCTGGTCGAATGAAGCATAACGTGCCTTCTTCATTGCCGGCAACTCGCTCTTTTCAATAATCTCAGCTGCGTTGAGCAGTGCACGAGCCAAAGCATCCATACCACTGATATGTGCAAGTACGAGATCTTCGAGGTCGATGGAAGTGCGGCTTATCTTAGCGTCGAAGTTTGT
>DEJD01000012.1:567-1202 GCA_002353215.1 Prevotellaceae bacterium UBA2757 | reverse complement strand
GGGAACTGGTCGGTATCCCATCCGTTCTGTGCATCACCACGGTTTGCATCGATAGAACCCAGCATACCTTCATCGACAGCACATGCAAGTTCGTGTTCGAATGTATGACCTGCCAAAGTAGCGTGGTTCACCTCAATATTTAGTTTAAAGTCCTTGTCGAGTCCGTGAGCACGAAGGAATCCGATTACAGTCTCTGCATCTGAATCGTACTGGTGTTTTGTCGGTTCCATAGGCTTTGGTTCTACAAGGAAATTACCCTTGAAACCTTTCGAACGACCATAGTCGCGAGCCATCCTGAGCATCATAGCCAGGTGTTCCTTCTCGCGTTTCTGATCAGTATTGAGAAGCGACATATAACCTTCACGACCGCCCCAGAATACATAGTTCTGTCCTCCAAGTTTAATAGTAGCATCGATAGCGTTCTTAATCTGAACTATTGCACGAGCCACTACATCGAATTCCGGATTGGTACTTGCTCCGTTGGCATAACGCTTATGTCCGAACACATTTGCAGTTCCCCACAGAAGTCTGATGTTCGGATATTGCTTCATCTTCTCAAGAGCATAATCAGTGATAGCCTTCATGCGTGCCTCGTATTCTTCCACATCGTCACTGTCCTCGATAAGGTCTATGTC
>DEJD01000012.1:0-454 GCA_002353215.1 Prevotellaceae bacterium UBA2757 | reverse complement strand
CCTCCGAACTGGTCTGCACTTGCACGACCCAGTGTGTGCCACCATGCAATGGCAAACTTAAACCAGTCTTTCATCTTCTTGCCCAAAACCACACGTTCTGGTTCGTAATAATGGAAAGCCATCAGATTCTTGCTGTCCGGTCCCTCAAAAGGAATTTTTCCTGTAAAAGCAAAGTACTCTTTCATAGTGTTTTATAGTTTAATAGGTTAATGGTTTAATAGGTTAATAGGGGTTAAGAGTTGCATTAAAGAACTTTACTCAAAATAACTTTCCAACGATTATATGCTGCAAGATGTGTTTCGAGTTGTGCTGAATCGGGTTCGATTATCGCGAGACGTTTCAGTGTTGAGAAAGCCTCTTCGCTATTCTTGTAAACTCCTGCTCCTATTCCAGCACCCTTTGCAGCTCCCACTGCTCCGTCGGTTTCGTATAGTTCGATGGTTGCTCCGCAGGT
>DEJD01000023.1:19693-20473 GCA_002353215.1 Prevotellaceae bacterium UBA2757 | reverse complement strand
AGGAAATCAGCAGTTTCTACAGAGTCGATATCTTCGAATTTCACCAATGCTGTAGAGTCGTTCTTGAACCTGTATTCTTCAATGTAGAATGGCACCAGAATGCCGTCTATTTCACAAATCAGATAGTCGCAGTCAGCCGTATCCCATGTGTCGTTGGTGAACACGAAATTCACTTCACCTTTCAATCCGTGGGCTTTGGTAATCTTGCCTATGGGAAAAACGTCCTCGTGTCTGATCATTCTACTCTTCTTATCATTGCACCGAGTGCTGCAAGTCGTCCTTCGATGTCTTCATATCCTCGGTCAATCTGTTCTATGTTGCTTATCTCGCTTATGCCTTTAGCACTCAGGGCAGCTATGAGCAGGGCAATTCCGGCACGTATGTCGGGACTCGACAACTTCATGCCTTTCAGCTGCTTGCTGCGGTCGTGACCTACTACTACGGCACGGTGTGGGTCGCAAAGAATTATTTGTGCACCCATGTCGATGAGTTTATCTACGAAGAAGAGTCGGCTTTCAAACATCTTCTGGTGTATCAGCACACTGCCTTTTGCCTGAGTGGCTACGACAAGCATGACACTAAGCAGGTCTGGCGTGAGTCCTGGCCAAGGTGCATCGGCTATGTTCAGGATGCTTCCGTCCATATAGGACTGCACCTCATAATGGTCATGTTCCGGTATGTGTATGTCGTCGCCAATCAATTCCAGTTCTATTCCGAGTTTCTGGAACATAGTCGGAATGATTCCCAGATTCTCGTACGATACATTTTTTATTGTCAGTT
>DEJD01000023.1:16916-19655 GCA_002353215.1 Prevotellaceae bacterium UBA2757 | reverse complement strand
GGCAGAACAGTGTGGTCTGTGCCGTGCAGACTGTCCACGCCTTCGATGGTAAGCAGGTTGGAACCGATTCCTCCGATTCGTGCTCCCATGCGTATGAGCATCTTGCAAAGTTGCTGGATGTATGGTTCGCAGGCAGCATTATATATAGTTGTGGTACCCTTGGCCAGTACTGCAGCCATGATGATATTGGCAGTACCTGTCACACTGGCTTCTTCCAGCAACATATACTTACCCTTCAGGTTGCTTCCGTCAATGTCGTACACTTGTCGGTCTGCATCGTATGAGAATTTCGCTCCCAGTTCCTTCACTCCAATGAAGTGGGTGTCGAGTCTGCGGCGTCCGATGTTGTCGCCCCCTGGTTTTGCAACACAAGTAGTATGGAGTCGTCCCAGCAACGGACCCATAGTCAGAATGGAACCTCTCAGTTTTTCGCATCGCTGCACGAAGTCTTTGCTTCTCAGATAGTCTGTATTCACGTTGGAAGCACAAAATGTCCATTCGTGGTTTCCTGTACACTTCGTGTCCACACCCATCTTCTTGAGCAGTCCTATCAGGTTGTTGATGTCCAGAATGTTCGGTACATTCTTTATAACTACGGGTTCGGTTGTAAGCAATGTGGCACAAATCACCTGCAGGGCTTCGTTTTTTGCGCCCTGAGGTTGTATTTCGCCTTTCAGCTTATATCCACCTTCTATGATAAATCTTCCCATGCAGGTTTTGGGTTGTATGGTTATTTCTTTCTTTTCTTTTTCACTGTCGTAGGATTGCGGCTGCTCAATAGGTCGCCGTCGCTAACCAGTGGAGTGCGCTGTGTGTCGAGGACAGCCTTTCCGTCGGTATATTCGTCGAGGTCGTTGACTACCTTGGCATCACTCATGGCATCCGGATTCCAGTTAGACAGGTCGCGCTTCATATGATTGGCTATAAGCAGCGACAATTTAGCATTCTTGTTGTCGTCCTTTTCCTCTTCGATGATTTTTGTAAAATCCTCTACGATAGCTCCATAATGACGGCGTTTTATACGTCTCTGCGGGTAGGGAACGGTCTCGCGCTTTTCGCTCAGCGATTCTTCTTTTTCTATCTCAACGGGATATCGGATGTCCAGTTCGTAGTTGGCTATAGCAGCCAAGTGGTTCCACAGCTTCGACATAAACTCTTCTGCATTGCCAGTTCGTTCTGTCTTCTCAGCCATGATGCCGATGATGCTTTCAGCGCATTGCTGACGCTCGTCATCGTCCTCTATCTTTTTGCAGTATTCAACCAGGTTCTGTACGTAGCGTCCGTACTCACCCATAATCAGTTTTGGTCTTTGTGTGTTGTAGTCCATTCCTTTAGGTAATTTGGTTCAAAATAAGCCACATCCTCAGTCTCATCCCTCAGCAGAGCCTGTTCCGCAAGCGGAGCCATATATTTGGCATTCAGTTCTACATTATCTATAAAATGTGCATTCTTATGCTTTATTACAGCCTTACACTTCTCAGCTCCGTTTCCCATGAAGTAGATAGGGTGCTTGTCAAGTTCTTCCCTGAACGAATTTTCGTCAATCACCTTTGCACACACATCCAAGGCGGGTTTCAGTGCTCGGGTGTAGAGAGCTGTATATACCTCCATTCTTCTCGCATCGAGCATCGGGCATACCAGCGCATCTTCTTCTATGTCATCATGTTTTAGCAGAAAAGGTACACACAGCACCTTCAGTGTAGGTACAGCTAACAGTTTCAGATCTCTGCCGTAGCAAACCCCTTTTGCCATGCTGGTTCCTATTCTCAGTCCAGTATAACTGCCCGGTCCGCTGCTCACAGCTACTGCATCGAAAGGTATGGCATGATTATCTGTGAATGAAAGGGCACCATCGACCAGGCTGCCCAACACACCCGTATTCCCGCTCACCGATTTCTTTCCACGTGCTGTCTCCTGTGGCGCTTCCTGTTTCTCGTCATAGATGACAGCGCCATCCTGACTCACTGCCACACTGCACAGTTCACCTGCTGTTTCAATATGTAAAATACAAGCCATTTTCTTAGCTCTTACGTTTCGTTTTTTGTCTTTTTGTAAATTTTGGGCACAAAGGTACATATTTTAAGTGAAAAGTGAAAAGTGAAAAGTGAAAAGTGAAAAATAATTCCGTATCTTTGCAGCCGAAAATAATAAAAATCATCTTATGATACAATCTATGACAGGCTACGGAAATGCCGTAGCAGAATTTGGCGGAAAGAAAATCCATGTCGAGGTAAAGTCGCTCAACTCCAAAGCTCTCGACCTTTCTACTCGCATTGCTCCGCTCTATCGCGAGAAGGAAATGGAGATACGTAGTTTCATTCAGTCTCACCTCGAACGCGGAAAAGTTGACCTCTCCATCTGGGTAGAGAAAGATGCTGCACTCACAGCCGACCCGGTCAATGTGGCATTGGCATCACAGTATTACAACGAACTGACTTCTATGGCTTCAGCGCTGAATATAGATACGAAGACTACCGACTGGATGACTCTCCTCCTGCGCATGCCTGACATTATGTCGCAAACTGAGGTGGAGGTGCTTTCCGACGAAGAGTGGCAGGTAGTCAACAAAACTCTTTGCGATGCAGTGGGTAATCTCATAGACTTCCGTAAACAGGAAGGTCAGGCTCTCCAGCGTAAGTTTACCGAGAAAATCGAGAATATCCGCAGTCTGCTCCTTTCCATCGCTCCTTACGAGCAGAGCAGGGTAGAGAAGATTCGCCAGCGCATCATAGACGGACT
>DEJD01000023.1:13980-16853 GCA_002353215.1 Prevotellaceae bacterium UBA2757 | reverse complement strand
ACTACATCGAGAAACTCGATATCTCTGAGGAAAAACAACGTCTCTCCAACCACCTCGATTACTTCCTGCAGACTATGAACGAAGGTGTAGGCGGTCAGGGCAAGAAACTTGGTTTCATCGCTCAGGAAATGGGACGTGAGATTAATACCACAGGTAGTAAGTCGAACCAGGCTGAAATGCAGAATATCGTAGTGCAGATGAAAGACGAACTCGAACAAATCAAAGAACAGGTTCTCAACGTGATGTAACTCCCAACTCCAATTATGCTTTATGCATTATGCATTATGAATTAAAAAAGCTATGTCCAAACTGATTATCCTTGCTGCCCCATCCGGATCGGGCAAATCTACAATAGTAAATTATCTTATGCAGAACGAAGACCTCAATCTGCATTTCTCTATATCCTGCACAACCCGTCAGCCTCGTGGTTCGGAACGGAACGGAGTAGAGTATAACTTCATTTCTCTTGACGACTTCAGAAAACACATTGCCAATGGCGATTTCATCGAGTATGAAGAGGTATATACCGACAAGTTCTACGGAACCCTGCGTTCTCAGGTTGACAGTCAGTTGGATGCAGGCCAGAACGTCATCTTCGACGTAGATGTGAAGGGAGCACTCAACATAAAGAAAGCATACGGTTCCCGTGCCCTTGCCATATTCATCCAACCGCCAGGCATCGACGAACTCCGTCACCGCCTCGAGTCACGTGGTACAGATTCGGCTGCCGACATTGAACTCCGTCTCTCCAAGGCTGAATACGAACTCTCCTTTGCACCTGAGTTCGACGAAGTAGTTATCAACGACAACTTACAAGTAGCACAAATAGAAACAGAATCCCTCATCGAAGATTTTCTCGACGAATGAAAAAAGCAATTATGTTCGACATGGACGGAGTCCTCTTCGACTCCATGAAAAACCATGCCCTTAGCTGGTGTGAAACAATGCACCATTTCGGGTTTAATGACTTCACCCCCGAAGAAGCATATATGCACGAAGGACGCACCGGTGCCGGCACCATCAATATCGTAGCCAGCCGTTATGGCGATCGTCGTGTTACCGACGAAGAAGAAAAAAAAATCTATCAGTATAAATGTGAAATATTCAACCGTATGGCTGAGGCAAAAGCTATGCCCGGAGCTTATGACCTCCTCCGTAGGGTAGTCGATGCCGGCATCACCCCTATATTGGTGACTGGCAGCGGACAGCGCACTCTGATAGATCGTCTGAACCGCGAATTTCCCTCCATATTCCGTCCCGAACTCATGGTTACAGCTTTCGATGTTCATCGCGGAAAACCAGATCCCGAACCCTATCTGATGGGAATACGCAAATACAACGATTTTTTCCATACATCTCTTACGCAGGACGATTTCGCGGTAGTTGAAAACGCACCCCTCGGAGTTCAGGCAGGAGTAGCTGCAGGAGTATTCACTATAGCCGTGAATACAGGTCCCCTGCCCGACGAAGTATTGCTTTCCAACGGGGCGAATCTTCTTTTCCCCTCAATGCAGGCTCTCTGCGATCATTTCGAAGAGGTGTTCTGCTGATGTCTCCATTCCTTTGGTGACATCCCCATGTTCTGGTGGAAAAGGCGTGAGAAGTAATATTGGTCGTCAATGCCCACCTTATGACAAATCTGATTTATCTTCATGTCTGTCTGCACGAGCCAGTAGCAGGCGGCTTGTATTCGTAGCAGGTTCAGATATACAAGTGGACTGCTTCCTGTCTGTTGCTTAAATAGCATGGAGAAATATGATGGAGAATAACCGGTGTAGTCTGCCAATTGTCTCAAGGTAATAGTTTTCTCCATGTTTTCCTTCATATAATGTATAGTAGCATCGATGGTGCTGGAGGTATATTCAGCCTGTTGACCTTTGTGTTTTGCTCCGCGAAACTGTTGCAGGTATCGCATCGAAGCCAGATAATAGTGCAGACACGAAGAGGCATAGCGCAGACTCTCCCTACTATAACCATCAGCTATGGTGAAGAAAATCTCTTCGAAGATATTGTTCCGCTCACTTATCCTGGAGTTTATGTTGGGTGCAATCCGTTGCGGTTGTCCAGCTCCCTGAGCATACATATCGGCATGTGGTCCCTTGAAGTGTATCCAGTATATTGTCCAGGCGTCATCTTTGCTGGCTCCGTATTGATGAGGCTGGTTTGCCGGCAGAATGCAGTATTCGTTGGCATGCAGGTCGTAGTGCTGACCGCCCACCTCATAAAAGCCGCTGCCCTTCACACAGTAGATAAGTACGTGCTGGTCAATGGTCTTGTCCCTCCTTACATAATGAGTGTGAGCAGTGGGGTAGTAACCTATGTCGGTTATGTACAGACTTGATGTGAGGGGGTCTGCCTCCTCCATATCCACTATCATCTTGGGTAGTACTATACTGCGTTCACCAGAGAATCCTTCTCTCATTGTTTTTCGTTATTTGTGTGCAAAAGTACATAAAAATAGTAATATTCTCCATGTTATTGAATGATTTTTTTTATCTTTTTTGTGTAAAATACCCTATATCTTTGCACTGAAAAAAACTCCTCATGGGAAACTACAATAAATCGTTTATATACTTCATCTGTCTTGTATCAGCGATGGGCGGTCTGCTCTTCGGTTACGACTGGGTAGTGATAGGTGGTGCAAAACCATTCTACGAGCTATTCTTCAGTATATCCGAAAGTCCTGTGATGCAAGGTGTAGCTATGTCAACAGCTTTGGTGGGTTGTCTCATTGGTGCTATGGTAGCTGGTGCTTTGGCAGACAGATATGGACGCAAACCTCTGCTTATCGTGGCAGCTGTGCTATTCACGGTATCTGCCATAGCAACAGGTCTCTTTAGCGACTTCACATTATTTAATATAGCACGTTTCGT
>DEJD01000023.1:1918-13917 GCA_002353215.1 Prevotellaceae bacterium UBA2757 | reverse complement strand
CGTCTCGTGTCGCTCAATCAGATGACTATCGTACTCGGCATCCTTGCTGCACAGATAGTAAACTGGCAACTTGCCGAACCTATTCCAGAGGGTTTCTCTTCTGCTGACATACTGGCTTCGTGGAACGGACAGATGGGTTGGCGATGGATGTTCTGGGCTGAGGCTCTGCCTGCAACAGCCTTCCTCATTCTGGCTTTCTTCATTCCTGAAAGTCCCCGTTGGCAGGCTCTCCACGGATTCTCTGCTCAGGCTAAGAACACCCTCTCGCGCATCGGAGGCGAAGACTATGCTGCCGACTCACTTAGTCAGATTGCAGAGACGGCAAAGGCTGATGCATCAGTGCAGAGTGGCGGACTCTGCGAACTCTTCACCCGTCGCTATAGTGCAGTCCTCATTCTGGGTGTGATCATAGCTGTATTCCAGCAGTGGTGTGGCACGAACGTAATCTTCAACTATGCTCAGGAGATTTTCTCCGCAGCGGGCTATTCCGTTGGCGATGTGCTCTTCAATATCGTTATCACAGGCATTGCCAATGTTCTGTTTACTTTCGTAGCTCTCTACACAGTGGATCGCCTCGGACGCCGTTCGCTAATGCTTATCGGAGCTGCCGGACTTGGCATCATATACCTTATCCTTGGCACATGCTACTACTTTCAAATCACCGGTTTCTTCATGGTGCTAATCGTAGTGGCCGCCATCTCTTGTTATGCAATGACTCTGGGACCTGTCACATGGGTTCTGCTCAGCGAGATATTCCCGAACAGAGTGCGTGGAGTGGCTATGGCTACATGTACCTTCGCCCTATGGGTAGGGTGCTGCACACTCACCTTCTCGTTCCCCTCGCTCAATGCGAGTCTCGGCAGCAGCGGCACCTTCTGGATTTACAGTGCCATCTGTCTCCTCTCCGCCTGCTTCTTCCTTTTCCGCCTGCCGGAAACAAAAGGAAAGAGTCTCGAAGAACTGGAGAGAGAGTTAGTTAATAGATGATAGTTAATAGTTGATAGTTAAAATGGTAAAAGCGTGGAAAGAAAAGGTCGTGATTCCGACCTATGAGATTGGAGATCCTGAGAAGAATCCTATCTTCCTTGAGAAACGAGTATATCAGGGAAGTAGTGGTGTGGTATATCCTTATCCGGTAGTTGAGTCGATAGCAAACGAAAAGACCGATAAGGAATATCAGGCAGTGTGGATTGAAAACGAATACATCAAGGTGATGATTCTTCCGGAACTGGGTGGTCGTGTGCAGATGGCATACGACAAGGTGAAGCAGCGCCATTTCGTTTATTATAATCATGTTATCAAACCGGCACTTGTAGGTCTCACCGGACCTTGGATCAGTGGCGGTATTGAGTTCAACTGGCCTCAGCATCACCGTCCTTCTACCTACCTGCCTGTTGATAGTACCATTGAGGAGAATAGCGACGGCAGTGTTACCGTTTGGGTCAACGAACAGGAACGTATGTTCCATCAGAAGGGAATGGCAGGATTCACCCTGCGCCCAGGTTGTGCATACCTGGAGATAAAGGGTGTACTCTATAATCGCACAGATGTACCTCAAACTTTTCTTTGGTGGGCAAATCCCGCAGTGGAGGTGAACGATGCCTACCAGAGTGTGTTCCCGCCAGACATCAATGCTGTCTTCGACCACGGAAAACGAGCTGTATCTTCGTTCCCGATAGCTACAGGTACATATTATAAGATGGACTACTCTGCAGGAGTAGATATCTCAAACTATAAGAATATAAAGGTGCCTACAAGTTATATGGGCGTGAATTCCCGTTATAACTTCGAAGGCGGATATGAAAACGACACAAAAGCAGGTATGCTACATGTTGCCAGTCACCATTTTTCTCCAGGCAAAAAACAATGGACTTGGGGTAATGGCGATTTCGGACAGGCATGGGACCGCAACCTAACCGACGAAACTACTCCAGAGGAGGCTCAACAGTGGCATATCGACCGCCCCGGCTTCCGTCCCTACATTGAACTCATGGCAGGGGTATATACTGAAAACCAACCTGACTTCACGTGGCTCATGCCTTACGAGGAGAAACAGTTTACACAGTATTTCATGCCTTACCGCGAACTGGGTGTCGTAAAACAGGCATCGAAGGATATCATTATGAATATCGAAATGGAGGACGGCAAAGCCCGCGTGAAGATATTCGCTACATCTGCTCAGAATGTGTCTGTCGTGCTGAAAAACGATGACGGCACTGTCTATCTGGAAAAGTCAGTACAACTCTCACCTGAAACGGTATTCGACGAACTGGTTGACGTGAAGGGTAGCCGTTTCGACACTCTCACCCTCAGTGCCGGCCGCCTCGTATGGCATGCAGAACCAGACGAGATAAAGGTGGTGCCCGATGCAGCAGAGGCTGCTCTACTGCCCGAACAGGTGAAGACAAACGAACAACTCTACCTCACAGGGCTCCACATCGAACAGTATCGTCATGCTACCTATGTGGCTACTGATTATTATGAAGAAGCTCTGCGCCGCGACCCTAACGATATCCGTTGCCTTAATGCAATGGGACTCTGGTTCATCCGCAAAGGACGTTTCGACAAGGCAGAGAAATACCTGCGCAAAGCTGTGAAACTCATCACCAAGCGCAATCCTAATCCATATGACGGTGAACCGATATACAACCTCGCCCTTGCCCTCAAATACCAGGGTAAGACTGATGAGGCTTATGAGCGTTTCTGGAAAGCTACATGGAATAAAGGATGGGCTGATGCCGGCTATTTCGAAGCAGCGAAGATCTCCATGATTCAGGAGCGTTGGGATGATGCACTCGAAGAACTCAACCGTGCCATCAATAACAATTGGCACAATCACAAGGCTCGTGCTCTCAAGGCTGCTGTACTCCGCAAACTCGGTTGTCCAAGCATCGATTTCATCAACGAGTCGCTCGCCTTCGACCTCTTCAACTATGGGGCCCTCTACGAGAAGTATTTGCTCACAGGCGACAAGACTGTCCTTCAGCAACTGAAGACTCTCATGCATCGTAATGACAACAACTACGATGAACTCGCCCTCGACTACCAGTCGGCAGGTCTCATTGCTGAGGCAAAAGACATATGGCAAATTGCCATTGCAGAACACGCTGCCACTCCTATGACATATTTCTATATGGGTAAGGCAAAGGAAGGTGAGAAGGCAAATCCTGCATACTGTTTCCCGAACCGTCTTGAAGCTATAGGCGCACTCGAAGCAGCAAAAGCACAAAACCCACAGGGAAACATAGCTCCGTACCTGCTCGGTTGTCTTTATTACGACAAACGACAGTACGACCTTGCAATCTCTAACTGGGAACTCTCCGTAAATAACAATCCTACCTTCCCGACTGCTTGGCGCAACCTTGCTCTCGCACGTTTCAATAAGCAGAATCGTCAACAGGAAGCACTCGAATGTATGGAACATGCATTCGAAATCGATAAAACAGATTCACGCATTCTGATGGAGCTCGACCAACTGTATCGTCGTCTCCAACGACCACACCACCAACGTCTTGCATTCTTGCAGCAATACCCGGAACTCATAGCTCAGCGCGACGATCTCCTGCTCGAAGAAATTACCCTGCTCAATCAGGTAGGACGTTTCGAAGAAGCTATGCAACTGCTCGACAGCCATCAGTTCCATCCATGGGAGGGTGGGGAAGGCAAGGTGCCCGCACAGTATCAGATATGTCGTGTAGAACTCGCTAAGCAGGCACTCGAAAAGGGTGATGCCGACAAGGCTATCCTCCTGCTTAAGCAATGTCTTGAATACCCACACCATCTGGGTGAGGGCAAACTCTATGGCGCTCAGGAAAACGACTTCCTCTACTTGCTCGGAATTGCTTTCGACATGAAGGGCGACCATCAGGCTGCTGTCAGCTACTGGGAACAGGCAACTCAAGGTCCTACCGAACCGGCTGCTGCCATGTACTACAACGATGCAAAACCTGATAAGATATTCTATCAGGGACTTGCACTCCTCAAACTTGGCAGACAGGGTGAGGCAAACGGACGCTTCTACCGCCTCGTAAACTATGGCCAGCAGCACATCTACGAGAAGCAGATAATGGATTACTTTGCAGTGTCATTGCCCGACCTCCTCATCTGGGAAGACTCGCTCGACACCAAGAACCGCATTCACTGCCTCTACATGCTCGCACTGGGTTACTACGGACTTGGCGACAAAGAACACTCAGTCCGTTACCTCAACGAACTCCAGCAGATGGACATCAACCATTATGGTATTCAAGCATTCCTCTCGCTTATGAAATCCAATTTTTAACTAAGGTTTTTATTTTGTGTGATAAGTAATTTTATCAAAGAAAGCGTCTGCGTAGTGATACGCGGACGCTTTTACGTTATAAAAAAAAGAGAGCGCGTCAATTACCAATGACGCGAACTCTCTCCTGAATAGTTACTATTAATTTTTTGAATTTGTATCTCTATTAAACCTTTAAGCTATGAAGCCACTTATTCTTTAATTATGTTACCTGAAAACTAAAACCTATTGAAAATAATGACTGTGTTTAGTTGGATTGTTTGATTTTCGATGCAAAGATATGGGGCTTTAATACCATAAACCTAACATTTTCAGGTGTTTTTGTTGCCGATTTGAGTTTTTGTGTTGTCAATTTGTGTTTTTTCTTGTTTTTTATATGGAAATAGTGTATTTTTGCGTCCAAAATGGAGACAGACTTACTTTCAAATAGCAAAACCCTTCAGATGGTTGAACAGGTCGGTTTTGTAGCCGGACGTAACTTTCGGTTCAATCATCTGAATCAGGACTATGTTCTTCCGTACATAGTATTCAGTTTGTGTACCAGCGGTTGTTCACGTGCTCTCTATGATATGAAAGAGGTGGTTCAGCATAAGAATGACCTGGGGGTCATTATGCCAATGCATCCTATGAGGGAGCTCGAGTGTTCGGAGGATTTTTCTTATACGTGGTTTATCATCACTCCGAAGATGATAAATGAGGTGCTTTCGGAGGAGGATATAGCCCGTTTTGGCAAAATGCCAATGTGCCGGCTGACGGATGAACAGGCGGAGAGAGTGCTGGCGGTGATTGATCAGTTGATGTATATTGCTAGTTTTTCTGAGAATGAGTTGCCCCGACGGCATTTAATGCTGAAGGCAGAACTGACGGTGGGGTATGAGTTGCTTTTGCATTTCAGGGAGGTGCAAGACCCAGAGTGGAATAAGAGTACGAAGGATATGCTGTATTCGCGTTTCTGCGATTTGGTGGTGGAGAATTATACTAAGTCGCGTAATGTGAATTTCTATGCCAAACAACTGGGATATGATGCAAGGTATTTCTCAAAGTTGTTCCGCACTATGAGTAACGGCATTTCGCCTTTGGAGTGGATTGAGCAGTATGTGGCTACGCAGGCAAGGTTTGTCATTGATGCATATCCTAAACAGAGTATTAAGGAGACTGCTTTCCAACTCGGTTTTCCCAGTACTGCTAATTTCTGCCGCTATTTCAAACGGGTGACAGGGGCCACTCCGGATGAGTATAAGAAAATGAAGAATTAAAAATGGTTAGCGGTTAGAGAATTGAGAATTGATAATTGACAATTGACAATTATGAATTATGCATTATGAAATAAAATAAAAGTGAAGAATGAATATTATGAAAAGTAATGAAAATTGTACTGAGTCGCTCCGTAAAATGATCGGAGCTGTAATGGGACCTTTGTGTGCTATTGTTTTGTGGTTTATGCCTATTGCTGATCTGGCGGAGGAGGCTCATCATCTGTTGGCGATTATGTCGCTGGTTGCAATATGGTGGATTACGGAACCAGTGCCGATTCCTGTGACGTCGTTGTTGGGACCTACTCTTTGTGTGGTGTTTGGTGTAGCACCTATCGCTGATGCTTACGAACAGTTTGCCAATCCGATGATTTTCCTTTTTATGGGCGGTTTTATTTTGGCAAAGGGTATGATGGTGAACGGACTGGATAAGCGCATTGCTTACGGTATTATGTCGATGAAGTGGGTGGGCGATTCGCCGAGACGTATCTTTCTTGCCATCGGACTCGCCTGTATCCTCTGTTCCGGATGGATAAGCAATACGGCTACTGCTGCTATGATGTTCCCTATTGCCCTGGGACTGCTTGAAGCTATCAAGGAGATGATGGCGGTGAACGGTAAGGTTATCGATTTGGCACATTATAAGTATGCTACCGGACTGATGCTGATGACGGCTTATGCATGTAGTATTGGTGGTGTGATGACTCCTATAGGTACTCCGCCTAATATCATCATGATCGGTTTCCTGAATCAGATGGCTCCTGATGCTCCGGAGGTGTCGTTTTTCCAATGGATGATTTGGGGAATAGTAGCTATGGTTCTGTATTTCATCATTGCTTATGTGGTGCTGTGGAAGATGTTCCCAGCCGATGTGGATCATATAGATGGGGCCCGCGAGTTTATACGCAAGTCGGTGGATTCGCTGGGTGGGTGGACTCGTGCCCAGAAGAACACATTATTTGCTTTCTCGGTAGCAGTAGTGTTGTGGGTGGCTCCAAGTGTTATAAGCATTGTTCATGGTCCGGACTCAGATGTCATGAAGTTTTACGACAGTCACTTCCCCGAGGCTATCGCTGCGATGATAGGCGGTCTGCTGTTGTTCTTCCTACCTGCTGATAGGAAGAAAGGTGAGATGACGATGAGTTGGAAGGATGGTGTGGAAGGTATTGAATGGGGGACTCTGCTGCTCTTCGGCGGCGGACTGGCAATGGGTTCGATGATGAGCTCTACAGGTTTGGCCGGATGGGTTGGTAATGGCATAAAAGATGTGCTGGGCGGCAGTCCGTCAGAGGTTGTTGTCGTTGGTGTGTTCTGCATTTTAGCTCTGGTTCTGTCGGAACTCACTTCGCATACTGCTTCTACAAATCTGTTGGCTCCTATAGCCATCGGAACTGTAATGTCGATGGGCTTCAATCCTATACCAGTAGCTGTCGGTATTGCTCTGTCGTCGTCGCTCGGATTTATGATGCCTGTATCTACTCCTCCAAATGCCATTGTATATTCTTCGGGTTATGTGCCCATAACGAAGATGATTAAGTCGGGTGCCATAATCGATGTTATCGGCATTCTGTTTGTCACCATCCCTGTGATTTTGATTCTAGTGAAGTGGGTGATGGGAGTGAGTTGATAGTTAAAAATGAAAAATTAAAAATGAAAAATTATGCATTATGCATTATGAATTATGAATTAACCACAATGGTTTGTTACGGTTTATGTATAAAATGGTACGATTTCATCGTCTTTGAGAGGTTTTTATGAGTACCTTTGCACTTGAAAAGTTACTTATCACAAAAAATTAAGACTATGAAAAAACTATTATGTATGAATCGTTTGTCGTGGGTCTGGATTGCTGGCCTGTTGATGGCAAGTATGACTGCGACAGCTCAGTCGGCTAAGAAGAGTGTGTTTCTGTATGCTGGTCAGTCGAATGCTGACGGAAGGGAATATGTTCAGAATCTGCCTGAATACATGAAGGTGGGAACGGCTCCTTATGCTCCTTATACATATTTAAAATATGCCAGCATCTGCGGTGCTCCTTCAACGAAAACTTTCGGTAGCCGCACTCTCGAAATCGGTACTCGCTTTGCTTTTTGCGATGTGACTAATTATTGGATAGATAAGGCTCTGAATACTGATTTCTATGCCATCAAATGTGCTTATGGCGGCACGGCAATAGCTCCCGGAGTGACTGCTGATAAGTTGCCTGTCTGGTATGCCGACGCCACTTGGATGCAGACTCACAATGCCTATAAGGGCGATGATATTACCCAGGAGGCATATAAGAATAATAATTCGCTGACAAAGAATCTGACAGAAGGTTTTGCCTCACTTGTAAACGGTACTCTTGCTGCTGTTGAAGGGGGCTACGACGTGAAGGCTATCATGTGGCACCAGGGTGAGAGCGACCGCAATGCATCCGGCAGTTATTACGATAATTTCAAGACCATGATAGCATATATGCGTCAGGCTATCTACGACATTACCGGCGATGAGGCTGACAAGACCCTGCCGTTTATCTTCGGCACTATCTGTCACAGTTCTACTCAGTACAATGCAACGGTGGAGAAGGCTCAGTTGCAGGTGGCTGCTGACGTGCCCAATGTGTATTATATAGATATGAGCGATGTGACTCTACGCAGTGATAATCTGCATTTCGACGGTCCATCTACTGATTATCTGGGTAAGCAGATGTACAATAAACTCGTGGAACTGAATCTCGTTGACGGCGATCCTGTGGAGGCTGTTAAGCCAAAGGCTGACACTGGTACTGATATTGATGTGGAAGCAGAACGTGAGTGGGACTTTACAAAGCCTTAGAGCACTGAGTCGGTGAACAAACTGAAGGCTGATGAGGTGTGGGCAGAGCTGAAGTCGTGGGGCTATCGTTATAGCGGTTCGTGGACTACAGCTACAGAACTGCAGACTTCTACGGGAGATAAGTTTCCCGAGACTGAAGGTCTTTTCTTCAGGGCAAATGCCAACCGTGCTACAATCGACCCGGGAAAGAATATCGGTTTGTATGCATCAGGCATTTATCTCATCATTCCAAAGGTGAAACCCGGACAGTACGTGACTATTGAGAGTGTTACGGCAAACGGCACTAAGGAACGTGGCATTACGTATGACACAATGTGTCAGCAGTATCTCGACTGCATTCAGGGAGGTGTAGCCAGTTATAATCGCCAGAAGAATGTGTGGTGGTATCGCGACACATTTACAGAACCGCAGGACATGGTGTTCTGTGCTATAAACGGAGGTGTGTTCATATATAAGATAATGGTAAGCGACGCTTCTCCTATTGTAGCAGATGCAATCCAGAATGTCGATGCTCAAGAAACACAGCGAATCTACTACACTCTATCCGGGATTCCGGTTTTCAACCCCCAAACTCCTGGAATATATATCTGTGAGGGGAAGAAATTTCTTATAAAATAGTAACTTTGTGGTTGTAAACTGCCTATTCCATAGAATGAAGGTTAAGGTTTTCCCCATCATCATTTTTGCAATGGTTGAACTGAGTATTTCAGCTCAACCATTGACAGTTCGGGTAGCTCCCTATTATCAGGGACGAAAGGCTGCACTGAGCCTCACCTTCGACGATGGGCTGCAAGAGCATTATACACTGCTTCGGCCAGAGTTGAACCGTCGTGGGCTACGTGGCACCTTTGCCATTATCGGTTCTAAGGTGGGCAGTATGATGCGTTCGTCACAGGATAAGGCGATGGGCATCAGCGGTACCCCCTGCATGACGTGGCAGATGGTACAGCAATTAGCAGCAGATGGTCATGAGATAGGCAGTCATGGATGGGAACACAAAAACGTGACGAAACTTCAGGCTGAACAACTGCGCTATGAGGTGCAACACAACGATAGCATCATTATGATGCATACAGGTCGTTTTCCGATGAGTTATTTCTATCCTGGCAATCAGAAAGACAGTGTCACTATTGCCTTTTGTGAACGTAACAGAGTAGGCAGCCGTACGTTTCAGACCAGTATTGGTTCAAAGCGTGACACAATGTGGCTCCGTCAATGGGTTGACGGATTAGTTGAGCAACGGGAATGGGGTATAGGCATGACTCATGGAATTACTACAGGTTATGACCACTTCACTGACCCTCAAGTTCTTTGGAGTTTTCTGGACTATGTGGTAGCTTGTCAGAACAACTTATGGGTGGCTCCGTTCAGCGAGGTGGCGTCATACATCTATGAACGCGACAACATTGAGTTGAAAGTTAATCAAAAGGACGACCATGTGGAAATATGTCCCGTGAGCACCCTTTGCCATGACACTTATCACCAGCCTCTGACGTTGATAATCACTGGCTCTTCCGTCCAATTTGCCAAGCAGAATGGCCATAAACTGCACGTATATCAGCAGAATGGTTTACAGATGGTGGACTTCCTGCCGACAGGTGGAACAATTATGTTAAAGGTGACCACCTCCCCAAACGATCGACCCACGATGGGCTGGAGCTCATGGAACACCTATCGTGTGGCTATAAGCGACTCGCTCATTATGCAGCAGGCTGACGCAATGGTGTCGTTAGGATTAAAAAAGGCAGGCTACTCTTTCATTAATATAGATGATGGCTACTTTGGTGGACGAGATGTTAAAACAGGGCAGCTGCTCGTTCATCCCACTCGTTTTCCGCACGGACTGAAACCCGTAGTGGAGCATATACACAAACTGGGGCTGAAGGCTGGTATATATAGTGATGCAGGACGAAATACCTGCGGCAGCATTTACGATGCTGACACTATTGGTGTAGGGGTAGGGCTTTATGGACACGACCAACAGGATTGTAATTATTTCTTCCGCGAACTGGGTTTTGACTTTATCAAGGTAGATTATTGTGGAGGCAGACCGCATCCGAAAGGTGACACTCTCTCGCTCGACGAGCAGCAGCGCTACATGGAAATTGCCGAGGCTATTCGGCATACAGGGCGTAAGGATGTACGGCTGAACATCTGTCGTTGGAATTTCCCTGGTACTTGGGCTGCTAAGATAGCTTCCTCGTGGCGCATGTCGCAGGACATTCGTCCCCGATGGGAGTCGGTGAAGGATATCATCGAGCAGAACCTCTATCTCTCAGCCTATGCTCGTAATGGGCACTACAACGACATGGATATGCTGGAGGTAGGTCGTGGCATGAGTGAGGAGGAAGATCATACCCACTTTGCCGTGTGGTGTATGATGTCATCACCTCTGCTTATTGGCTGCGACTTGACAAAAATAAAACCCGCAACCCTTAGTCTGCTGACTGACAAACAGCTCATCGCCATCAATCAGGACAGGTTGGGACTGCAGGCTTACGTAGTCAAAAGGCAAGGGGATTGTTATGTACTGGTTAAAGACCTGAAGCAACTACATGGCAAGGAACGCGCTGTGGCGCTTGTCAACCTCTCCGACGAGAAACAGACGATAAGCATTGACTACAGACTTTTAGACCTTAATGGTGGTAGTAAGACCTTTGTGCTCCCAGCTCATGCTACGCGCGTATTCATTGCCAAAGGACGTCGCCTTCAGCGTACTATCTATGAAGCTGAAACTGGTTTTCTTACGGACTATCAGGAACTAAATAATAATCAAGCTTACCTGACTGCTATTTACGAAGAGGATGCGAACTGCAGTGGAGGTGTAAAAGTATCGTGGTTGGGAGGACGGGCATCAAATGACCTCATATGGCATGACGTCCATGTGAAAAAGAGTGGACGATATGTTTTGCGAATTTCCGCACTTACAGATGTACCGCGAATGGTTTACGTCGATATAAACGGTACGACAGCAGGTACGTTAACTTACACTGAAAATGACGAGCAAACCATTATTGTTGAATTAAAGAAAGGACATAATGAAGTGCGTCTCCATAATGACAGTGAACGAATGCCGGATATAGATTATATGATAGTGGAGTGAGAGGTAAGATGTAAGATGTATGATGTATGATGTATGAGGTTACAGACTTTAGACCTTAGACATTTGACAATTATGCATTATGAATTAACCACAACGGTCCGTTACCGTTACCTATATGGAGAGTAGAACCACCACGAATGGCTTCGGTAACGAGGTTCTTGGCTACAGATACAGATTCTGGTAGAGACTTGCCTTGGGCAAGGGCTGTAGCAATAGCAGAGGAGAGGGTGCAACCTGTGCCGTGGAGATTTTTAGTGGTGATTTTCGGTGTGGTGAATGAGTGATGAGTTCCTTCTGCAGTAAAGAGATGGTCGGTCATGTCGAGTGTTTCAGCATGACCGCCTTTTAGTAAGAAGGCTGTCTTATAACGGGAGGTAAGCAGTGTGCCTGCCTCCATGGTTGTTTCTGTAGTGGTGAGACGAAGTCCTGTGAGTGATTCGGCTTCTGGCAGGTTGGGAGTGATAAGTGTGCAGAGTGGGAAGAGTGCGTCACTTACATATTCTATGCAGTCGGGTTGCATGAGAGGTGTGCCACTGGTGGATATCAT
>DEJD01000023.1:220-1878 GCA_002353215.1 Prevotellaceae bacterium UBA2757 | reverse complement strand
GAGGCTGACTACGGTTTGAGCCACTGCCTGAGTGGGTATCTGTCCAATCTTAATGGCTCGGATGTCGAGGTCGTCGAGGAGGGATTGGAGTTGCGATGCAACTACTTCAGGCGGCACAGGCATAACTCCCTGCACACCCTGCGTATTCTGCGAGGTGAGGGCTGTGATAACTGTAGCGCCATAACTGCCCATGTGGGTGATGGTTTTGAGGTCTTGCTGTATGCCTGCCCCTGCTGAGGGGTCGCTGCCTGCTATGCTAAGTACTATTTCCATGCGTCGCCGAGGATCATGGCTCCTCCAAAGCCCATTTGTTGTATTTCTGATAATTTGTCGAAGGTAACACCCCCCAGTGCCATAACCCGTTCATCTATTATTCCTTGTTCATGTGCCTCACGAAGTTCTGCAGTTGTGAATGCTGCCCTGTAGCCTTGCTTGGATATGCTGTCGAAGATAGGCGAGAGACTCATATAGGCAAAGGGTTCTTTGCGTCGCTCTGCCAGTTCTGCGATGCTATGACACGAGATACTCACTGCTCCCTGCCAACCCTTCGGAGGTTTTGGATTGCGACTGTTCAGATGCACTCCATGCAGGTGGTATTGTTGCGCTAACTCATGATAGTCGTGCAGCACAAGACGATTATAATACTGTGAGGGAATTTGTTGCAGCAGTCGTTCCACCTCAGCCTTCGTTGCATAAGGCTTCCTAATATGAATAAAGTCTATATCGGGTCGCTCTAAGTACTTCTTTATAGCTGCATTTTCAGCTACAAAGAATGCCGGCTTAGTGATTAGTATTAATTGAAAATTGAAAATTGACAATTGAAAATTAGTTTTCGTTATCGTTTTCGTTTACTGTTTCTTTATGCAGCCGAAGAGGTCGAATGATGCATCCCAGTCTTTCCATACAGGTTCGCGTCCTAGTTCTTTGAGACGCTGATTGATGGTCTTGGCAGTGCGTTCGTCGCTGACGGTAAACTGTTCGAGAGCCTGCGGATAGGTATGGTATCCACCTGGGTTTACGTGACTTTCTGCTGACATTGTTGTGACTCCGAGTGTACACATGTTGTCGCGAATGTAAGCAGGTTCGCGGGTAGAGTAAGAGATATCTACGTCGTGGTCGAAGATGCGCATTGCGAAGGTGGCCTGTGCTAGTTCGCGGTCGGTCATAAAACAGTTTGGATGGAATCCCTCATTCTGTGCCGGACGCATACGAGGGAAGTTGACTGAGTATTTGGTTCGCCAGTAGTGCTTCTGCAAGTAGCGTAGGTGATATGCCATCATGGTTACGTCGGTGCGCCATTCCTTCTCAAGTCCGATAAGTACTCCCATGCCGATGGAGTGAACTCCTGCCTGTCCCATTCGGTCGAAACCGTCGCAACGCCATTCGAACTTACTCTTCATTCCTCGTGGGTGGTAGAGCTGGTAATGCTCGCGGTTGTAGGTTTCTTGAAAACAGATTACTCCGTTAAGCCCGTGTCGGGTCAGTTCAAGGTAGTCTTCTGCTGAAAGTGGCATCACTTCAATCTTTATATTTGAGAAGTATTTCTTTGCTATGTCGATTGCTTTAGCAAGATAAGGAACTCCTGCCTTAGCTGGATTCTCACCTGTTACGAGTAGTATGTTCTCGAATGGAGCAAGTTGTTTAATAGCTTTGTATTC
>DEJD01000023.1:0-163 GCA_002353215.1 Prevotellaceae bacterium UBA2757 | reverse complement strand
GAACAGGAATTGGTGATGTAGAGCGGAATGAACATAGAGATAGTGCGACCGAAGCGTTCTTCTGTGTAATGGCGTGAGAGTTGTGCCATAGTTTCAAGGTATGGTTCGGCTGCCGGCGAGAGAAGTGCCATGAAGTCGTCAACATCGCAGTGGCTCTTTGCCA
>DEJD01000040.1:1454-3098 GCA_002353215.1 Prevotellaceae bacterium UBA2757 | reverse complement strand
AACGAACCGGCAGGCAACTGGGTGAAGTGGTCAACCGAACATGTGGCAAAGATAAAGGAATATGACAATCGTCATCTGTATTGCGGATTCTCCGTCGGTGGCGGTTGGGCATGGCAACCAGGTAGCGAGTTTGCAGTTAAGGCTGGTGCCCGCGGACTGAACGAATGGAGTAAAAGAGCACCCGAGTCGGTTGTCAATTTCGAAAAGAACATAACTACATACAACGGCAAGGATATGCCTAATACACCAATCACCATGCCGTTTGTAAGTCATGAGACTGGTCAGTGGTGTGCTTTCCCTAACTTCGACGAGATTCAGAAGTATGTTGGTGTAAACAAAGCCAAGAACTTCGAGATATTCCGTGACCTGTTGAGAGATAATGGTATGGAAAAAAGAGCTCGCGACTTCATGCTCGCTTCCGGAAAACTGCAGGCTCTGTGTTATAAGGCTGAGATAGAACGCACTTTGCGCACTCCTAACTATGCCGGATTCCAGTTGCTCTCCATCAACGACTACTCTGGTCAGGGTACTGCTCTGGTGGGTGTGACCGATGTTTTTTTCGATAATAAGGGATATATCAGTCCTGAGGAATTCCGCGAGTTCTGTTCTCCTATCGTTCCTCTTGCAAAGATAAAGAAGTTTACTTATAAAAACTCCGAGACATTCACTGCTGACGTAGAACTGTCGCAGTTCTCTGCTGCAGAAATTCCTAATACTGCTGCACATTGGGTTGTGACGAAAGACGGAAAGACGGTGAAGGAAGGTGATTTTGCTGCACGTAACCTGCCTATCGGTTGCAACATAGAACTGGGTAAGGTGAGCATTCCTCTGAATGATATCACTGAGGCTGGTAAATATACATTCGTAGTCACTGTGCCGGGAACAGAGGCTAAGAACCACTGGGACTTCTGGGTATATCCGGAAACAGACGGACTGATTAAGTTGGCAAACAAAAAGACTCAGAAGAAAAACTCGCAAAAGGCAGGTTTCTTTGCTTTGCATGCAAACTTCAACGATGTATATGTGACTGACTCGCTCGATGAGATGGCAAAGAAAACTCTGAAGAAGGGTGGTAAGGTGCTTATTTGTGCTGCCGGAAAGGTAAGCTACGGAAAAGAAGTGGTGCAGCAGTTTACTCCTGTATTCTGGAACACATCATGGTTCAAGATGCGTCCACCACACACTACCGGTATCTTCGTGGAGAACCAACACAGCATCTTCGAACTCTTCCCAACAGACTATCATAGCGACATGCAGTGGTGGGAATTGGTAAACAGAGCACAGGTGATGCAGTTTACTGACTTCCCGAAAGACTTCCAACCACTGGTACAGAGTATCGACACATGGTTCGTAAGTCGTAAGATTGGTATGCTGTTCGAAGCAAATGTAGGTAATGGACGACTCGTGATGACTACTATGGATCTGACACGCGACCTCGACACCCGAATCGTGGCACGACAGATGCGCTATTCTATCCTTAACTATATGTTGTCTGATAAGTTCCGACCACAATGGACTATCGATGAGTGGCACATTGCCGACCTCTTCACTAAGGAGGCTGGTGCAGTGAATATGTACACTAAGGATTCGCCTGATGAACTTAAACCGGCACTCGACAATTCCATTAAGCCAAAGAAATAATCT
>DEJD01000040.1:868-1404 GCA_002353215.1 Prevotellaceae bacterium UBA2757 | reverse complement strand
GTGGGAAGTGCTTTCGCACAGAGTTATAACTTCTCGTTCGACGGACGCGACAAGAATGCTACTCAGGTGAAACCAACAGATA
The DNA here is from genome assembly GCA_002353215.1 of Prevotellaceae bacterium UBA2757. The sequence continues at coordinate 1,322 of DEJD01000040.1, read as the reverse complement.
CGTTCAATAAGGAACGCGGATATGGTTACGACTTCCAGTATGTAATTGATGAGGCTCGCAATAGGCAGACAAACGATTTCAGACTGAGCGACGGCATCTTCTATTTCTCTGTGGCAGTGCCCGACGGTAATTATAAGGTTACAGTTACCATAGGAAACAAGAAGAAAAAAGGAAATACTACTGTCCGTGCCGAATCGCGCCGACTCTATGTGTTTAACGAACAGACAAAGAAGGGTGAGTTCAAGACCTTCTCTTTCATCGTGAATAAGAGAAATACGGAGATTATTCTGCCTGACGGAAAGAAAGATATTGTGAAACTGAAACCGGCAGAGGCAGAGGCTTTGCGTTGGGATGACAAACTGACACTCGAGATAAACGGTGATATGCCTCAGTGTTCGCAGATAAAGATAGAAAAGGTAGATGTGCCTACAATCTATCTTTGCGGAAACTCTAC
>DEJD01000040.1:0-809 GCA_002353215.1 Prevotellaceae bacterium UBA2757 | reverse complement strand
TGGCTGACTGATGAAATCGGAGTGGCAAACTATGCTCAGAGCGGACTCACTGCTACTTCCTTCTACAATCAGAACAGACTGAAGAAGATTTGTGCTCTTGCAAAACCAGGTGACTATGTGTTTATCGAATTCGGACATAACGACCAGAAGGAGAAGAACGCAGGTGCCGGAGCTTACTATAACTTCGCACATATGCTGAAGATTTATGTTGACCAGATTCGTGAGAAGGGTGCTGTGCCTGTATTCTGTACTGCTACTCAGCGCCGTCAGTGGGATGGAAACAGAATCAAGGAGACTCACGGAAAGTATCCTGAGGCAATGCGCTTTGTAGGTAAAGACCTTAATGTGCCAATCATCGAACTGCACGACATGACTCGCGAGATGTTCGAGGCTCTCGGATATGAGAATTCCAAACGCACTCTCGTTCACTATCCGGCAGGTACTTTCCCGAACCAGACTAAGGCATTCGAAGACAATACACACTGGAATCCTTTTGGTGCATACGAAATCAGTCTGATGGTGGTGAAGGGTATCAAGGATCTCAACCTTCCGCTCGTGAGATATATCAACAACAGATATACGGACTATAATCCTGCTATGCCAAACGACTGGACAACTTTCCATTGGAACTGCAGTCCGTTTATCGAGATGAAGAAACCAGAAGGAAATTGATTGACCGCCATTTTTGTCGTTATGACGATATGTCGATATATCGATATGACGAGCAGCTCCAAAATCTTATTTTTTATGAAAAGTATATTGTATATAGGAATGCTGACCGTTTGTCTTGGTGCGTCAGCAAATGCCAG
>DEJD01000117.1:1719-2507 GCA_002353215.1 Prevotellaceae bacterium UBA2757 | reverse complement strand
CATGTGCCGATGATGGAGGATAACCCAAGTGAGGCGGTGTTGAATAATATTTACGGAACGAAGGTGATTGCTGATATGAGTGTGAAGTATGGTGTGAAGAAATTCGTGATGGTATCTACGGATAAGGCTGTGAACCCAACCAATGTGATGGGTTGCAGTAAGCGTATCTGTGAGATATATGTGCAAAGCCTGAACCGCAAGTTGCGTAGTGAAGCCCATGAGGGACTGGCTAAGAATCCGAAGGTGATTAACTATACTCAGTTCGTAACTACCCGCTTCGGAAATGTGTTGGGTAGTAACGGTTCTGTAATACCGCTGTTCCAGGAACAGATAAAGCATGGCGGACCGGTGACTGTTACAGACGAACGTATCGTGCGTTTCTTCATGCTGATTCCTGAGGCTTGTAAGTTGGTGCTGGAAGCAGGAACGAAAGGAAATGGCGGTGAGATATTCGTATTCGATATGGGTAACCCAGTGAAGATTTCCGATTTGGCAAAACGTATGATTGCCCTTTCTGGTGCAAAGAATGTAGAAATCAAATATACTGGTCTGCGTGAGGGTGAGAAACTGTATGAGGAAGTGCTGAACGAGTTGGAAGGTACTAAACCTACATTCAATAAGAAGATTCGTATTGCTCAGGTACGTGAGTACGATTATGATATGGCAAACAAACAGATTGACGAACTCGTGGAGATATCAAAGGAGTATGATAATATGGCCACGGTCAAGAAGATGAAGGAAATCGTGCCGGAGTACAAGAGCAATAACTCTGTGTATGAGTGCTTGGA
>DEJD01000117.1:333-1610 GCA_002353215.1 Prevotellaceae bacterium UBA2757 | reverse complement strand
TAAACTGTAAACCGTAAACCAAATTCAATAACCACTAAAGCCTTTAACCTTTAACCTTTAACCCCTATGTCCGCCTAGTTGTTCATTGCGTTCGCGGGCTGTAGAACCGTCTTTGAAGTTGACGCCTTTGAGGAGGGCGTTGTTTCCGAATTTGTTTTTGATTGTCAGTTCGGCATCTTGAATGCGGCGTTCTTTTTCTTGCAGGCTGATGTCGGTTTGTGTTTCTTCCTGATTGTCGGTAGCTGAGGTGTCAGCAAATAACTCCAGTTGTACATTGCTGTGTTTGTTTTCCCATGTAGATTTCTTTACTATATTATTTGCTGTGATATTCAGACGGCGCACTAACAGGTCGCGATTTACCTGTTTATCGTATATGTTCATGGCGGCTGCAACGATATCCTTGCTTAAGGATGTGTACTTTCGCAGTTTTACCGAACCATGTGAATACTTGGGTACCCATCTGCCATAATGATCCTTCTTTACTTCGCCAAGAAAATTCACGAGGTCCTCGTCGCTATTGAAATTCTCACTGTCGTAAAACACTGTAAGAACAATCTGGTCGGTTATCAGGTCTTTCGCAAACATAGTCAGAGCCATTTGTTCTGCCATTTCCAATGTGACTATTCGTGCGTGTTCCCAGTCGTATGGACATTTCAATACCTGTCCGCGACTCAGTGAATTGCTCTCCGGCTGGTATGCAATTACATCGCTAATGCGACAGGGTTCCCATCCCCAAGCGTGGTCGATAAGCAGTTCTGCGTTTATCCCGAAAAGGTCGTATAGCAGTTTCTCATTATATATAGAGAAGCGCGCAATCTTTCCCATCGTATCTATGCCGTAAGGAGACAGCCGTTTCGACACACCGCTACCAACGCGCCAGAAATCACTTATCGGTTTGTGGTTCCATAACAGACGACGGTACGACATCTCGTCGAGTTCTGCCATGCGTACTCCGTCCTTGTCTGCTGGTGCTTTCTTTGCCATTATGTCCATAGCTACTTTTGCGAGGTACATATTAGTGCCAATACCTGCTGTGGCAGTGATGCCTGTCTGACTCAGCACGTCGCGTATTATCTTCATCACCAGATCGTGGGCGGTGGTGTTGTATGTTTTCAGGTATGAGGTCAGGTCGATGAAAACCTCATCGACACTGTAAATCAGAATATCCTCGGGAGCAATATAATGCGAGTAGATGTTGTAAATCTTCTGACTGCATTGCATGTAGTACGACATTCGCGGTACTGCAGCTATGTAACTAACCTGCAAGGCAGGATTGG
>DEJD01000117.1:0-220 GCA_002353215.1 Prevotellaceae bacterium UBA2757 | reverse complement strand
CTGCCACTGATGCCATATCGCTTCAAGGAAGGTGTTACAGCCAGACAGATAGTCTTTTCTGTTCTGCTCTCGTCAGCCACAACCAAGTTGGTAGTCATGGGGTCTAATCCTCTGGCTACACACTCTACTGAAGCATAGAATGACTTCAGGTCAATGGCGGCATAGATGCGTTCGTCTGCTTTCATGGTGCAAAGGTAATGAATAATGTTTAAAAGTTTAA
>DEJD01000027.1:11156-15035 GCA_002353215.1 Prevotellaceae bacterium UBA2757 | reverse complement strand
GAACTCGACGCAGAACTCATTGAGGATGTGAACATTGAAATGCAACAGGCAAGAGAGACTACTGCTATCTTCATATCCATCCTTAACAGTACGATGGACACCTATGCCAACATCATCAATAATAATATGAATAAGGTGATGCGACTGCTCACTTCACTCAACATGATTATCATGTTCCCTACCCTCATCACTTCAATGTTCGGTATGAACCTGATAAATGGCATGGAAGAGTGGAAATGGGGGTTCCCCATTGCCATCCTTGCATGCATCGTAACAACAATAGGCTCACTCGGATGGTTCAGACTCAAGCAGTGGCTGTAGTATAAAGTTTAAAGTTTAAAGTTTAAAGTATAGAGTTTAGAGTTTAGAGTTCAAAAGATGAAAGTTGGAAGGTGCAAATTACATTTTGCTATAATTGGGGGCAAATAGTTTATAATTGTGAAAGGAAATCAGTTTTTTTTGATTTCATTTTTCTGTTAACTGATTTATTCGTACCTTCGCACAGTTTTTAAGGTAGAACTATTTCTAAACATCATAATATAATTAATAATGAAAAAGTACAATTTCAATGCAGGACCTTCTATTCTGCCACGCGAAGTAATAGAACAGACTGCACAGGCTTGTCTTGATTTCAACGGCTCAGGACTTTCACTCATGGAAATCAGCCACCGTGCTAAGGATTTCCAACCAGTTGTAGATGAAGCAGTAGCACTCTTCAAGGAGATTCTTAACATTCCAGAGGGTTACTCAGTACTCTTCCTTGGTGGTGGTGCAAGTCTCGAGTTCTGTATGATTCCATTCAACTTCCTCGAGAAGAAGGCTGCTTACCTGAACACTGGTGTTTGGGCTACAAAAGCAGAAAAAGAAGCTAAGTTGTTTGGCGAAGTAGTAGAAGTAGCTTCTTCTAAAGACAAGAATTTTACTTATATCCCAAAGAACTTTGAGATTCCGACAGATGCAGACTACCTGCACATCACAACAAACAACACAATCTACGGAACAGAGCTCCTCGAAGACCTCGACTCTCCTATTCCATTGATTGCAGATATGTCAAGTGATATCTTCAGCCGTCCTATCGACGTAAGCAAGTACACACTCATCTATGGTGGTGCTCAGAAGAACCTCTCTATGGCAGGTGTTACCTTCGTAATCGTTAAGGACGAAGCTCTCGGCAAGGTATCCCGTCAGATTCCTACAATGCTCGACTATCGCACTCACGTAAAGAAGGGCAGTATGTTCAACACTCCTCCAGTAGTACCAATCTACAGTGCTCTGATGAACCTCCGTTACATCAAGGCTCACGGTGGTGTAGCAGCTATGGAGAAACTGGCTAAGGAACGTGCAGAAATCCTCTATGCAGAAATCGATCGCAACAAGCTCTTCGTAGGTACTGCAGAGAAGGACAGCCGCAGCCGCATGAACATCACTTTCGTTCTGAAACCAGAATACGAAAGTCTGCAGGATGAATTCCTCGCATTTGCTACAAGCAAGGGCATGGTTGGCGTTAAGGGCCACCGTGACGTAGGCGGTTTCCGTGCATCTTGCTACAATGCAATGTCTATCGAAGGCGTTAAGGCTCTCGTAGCTTGCATGCAGGAATTTGAGAAAATGCATTAATCGAACAAATTATAAAAGAATGTGCCATCTTTTCGGAGATGGCATTTCCTATTTAAAAAGAAAAAAATATGGCTAAAGTACTTATTGCAACAGAGAAGCCTTTTGCTGCTCCCGCAGTTGCTGGAATAAAAGAGATTATCGAAGGTGCCGGTTTCGAGTGTGCACTTCTCGAAAAGTACACAGAAAAGGCACAGTTGCTCGCTGCTGTTGCTGACGTAGATGCTATCATCATCCGTTCTGACAAAATCGATGCAGAAGTAATGGATGCTGCAAAACAACTGAAGATTGTTGTTCGTGCAGGTGCCGGATATGACAATGTTGACCTTGAGGCAGCTACAGCTCGTAAGATCGTAGTAATGAACACTCCAGGACAGAATGCTAATGCAGTAGCAGAACTGGTTCTCGGTTTGCTCGTATTCACTGTCCGTAACTTCTACAACGGCAAGTCAGGTAGCGAACTGATGGGCAAGAAGCTGGGTATCCTCGCTTTCGGAAACGTAGGTCGCAACGTAGCTCGCATTGCTAAGGGTTTTGGCATGGAAATAGCAGCATACGATGCATACTGTCCGGCAGACGTAATCGAGGCTGCAGGTGTAAAGGCTGCAAAGAATCAGGAAGAACTCTTCAAGACTTGTGACATCGTTTCTCTCCACATCCCTGCAACTGCAGAGACTAAGCAGTCAATCAACAAGGCTCTTGTAGGACAGATGAAGAAAGGTGCCATCCTCATCAACACAGCTCGTAAGGAAGTAATCAACGAACCGGAACTCATCGAACTGATGGCAGAACGTACTGACCTCAAGTACATCACAGACATCATGCCAGACGCAGATGCAGAATTCAAGAAGTTCGAAGGCCGCTACTTCTCTACTCCTAAGAAGATGGGTGCTCAAACTGCAGAGGCTAACACCAACGCAGGTCTTGCAGCAGCAAACCAAATCGTAGGTTTCATCAAGGACGGCATTACTAAGTTCCAGGTGAATAAATAAGAATTCTCGAGATAACGAGATTTCGTAATAACGAAATAACTCATAAAAAAAGCTCCCGGTTGGGAGCTTTTTTTTATTTCACATATACTTTCTTGAAAGAACCATTGCTATATTTCACTACGTTGATGCCTTTCTGCAATGATGGCATCGGAGCGCCGGAGAGGTTGTAGATAGCAACTACCTCGCTTTCGTTAGCTGTAGCAGCATTGACACCTGCTGGCAGAGGTTCGTAACGCACTACCCGTTCTACCCTCTCCTTATAAGTATTCTCCAGACCCTGGTCGATAACCACATAACCCAGAGGGTCGCCATATTCCTGTGTATGAGGAGAAGAATTAGTGCCATCAACCATTCGTCTTACCTGCATGCCTGTAACATAACCTTTGTAAGGAGATTCTGCACCTGTTTCCTTCACATATGTATTAATACGAAGGATTGAAGCACCAGGATAATTGCTGGACTGACACTTTCCGAACACCTTCGGATTAGAGAAATAGAACTGATCATCACCATTCTTGAATGTACAATTGCGTGCAGAACGTCCCCAAATAGTATTCTCACCTATACCGGCAGCTATTACTATATTAGAATATGTGTCGCGAATAGTCTGGTCTGCAACAACCTCGAGACATTCAACGCCTTCGTGGGTACAAGGAGTCTGCGAAATGATATTCTCGCTGATAACCTCAGAAGACTCTACCTCAGAAATCAGGTTGTCAATACCAGGAGTAATAGCAAGGTAAGCCATTCTCACTTCCAAAGTAATCGCATGATCCTTAGCTATCTCAGCCTCGTACTGAACCTTAGCCTTGAAACCAGTGTTGGTTACGTTTATAATATTGAGAGAATAAGGATATTTCCTTATAGTAGGATTATTCAGTTCTACAAGCACTACAGGTACAACACCTTCGGGGAATGCCTGATTGAATGTAACCTCAACCTCATCTTTAATTTGCGTAAAGCCAACTTCGCAATCAAGACTGCCGTATTTGTAGTTGCCTTCCGGCATAGCGAGGAACGACACCTCCTCTAACTTAGACATTGTAGAGGCGCTGCTTCCCTGTGCCTGCCAAGGCTGAATCTGATATGAGAATTTATTCTTTCCTGTACCAGTAATAAGATTTGACGGATAAAGACCTGAATTGTTGCTCGAGAGGACACCCATGAACACAGCAGGAGTAGAAGCAAGAGACTCTGTGAAGTTTGAAGAGACAGCATCAAGACTGGTTACATTTAATTTGCCATACTGCACATCAGCATTTCCGAACGACTC
>DEJD01000027.1:4199-11070 GCA_002353215.1 Prevotellaceae bacterium UBA2757 | reverse complement strand
GTGTCTGTATATGTGTAAGAAGCACCTGCCGCAGAATTGCAATCCTTCAGTTCAGCCTTATAGCGCCAAGTAAAACGTGTTGAGCCAGGCAATTTGCACTCTACAACGATAGAGTCGAGCATATCGCCATTCTTATCTTTCCAATTCAATGTAAAGGTACCTTTAGCCTTGTTGTATGTGCCGGCAAGATCTGTTGGAGCAGTAAAGACTACCTTAGGAATAAATTCCTTAGACTTCTTGAAACCGATACCATCATCCATTGAAGCATAATACTTACCGAGATCAGTGAGGTGTCCGTTTTCATATATATGAGCCTTGCTTTCACTGTTCCAGTAAGCATAGCGTTCTACAATATCCAAATCATTGAGAGTGTTGAGGATATTCTTTGTTTCATTGAGAATCTGTGCATCAGTAACACCGTCAGCAAATGCTCCGTTGCGGTTCCATGAAGCACCCCAAATCCACTCTGAGATCCAGATTGGACGTCCATGACCGTAATTGCTGCTGTACCAATTGAGGTTATTGAAACCACTTGCCCAGTAACAGTGCAAGTCGAGGATATCACAACGCCAGCCTCTATCATCAATACTATCGATGAAATTTTTCAGGTGACCCATTGAGCCGTCGTGCGACGACTCAGAACACAGACGCATACCTGTACGCATCAGATTCTGCCAGTTAGCAAGAACTGTTGACACATCCTGCGGGCGGTCATCAGCAGAGTTACCCGGTTCGTTATTTGTCTTCATATGACACGATTGAGTCACACCACCACAAGTGGCAGCTGATGGCCAGTCTTCGTAGATATGGTTAGGTACCCATTCCTGATCAGGTAAACGATCGGCATTTCCCTGTGCCCAGTCATAACACCAAGTACTGTTGAGAGCGCCATTGGCAGCCGCGTCGGCATTACTTGCCAGACCTGCCTTGCGTGAGTAGTACCACTTGAACAGACGGTAAGAAGATACTCTTGCATCCATATTCTCAGGCATGGCAGCTATTTCAAGGTCTTCATCATGAGCTATGAAACAACGGCTATAGCCCCATCCGACAGTACCCAGAGCGAAGGTGACCATATATCCTCGCTTCAGTTTGAACGAACGGATTTTGTTGTTCAAATTTCCAGCAGTAAGAGTAAGCATGAATCCACCGCTACTACCTTCACGATAAGTAGAGCAAGACTCGCCTGCGAAATCAGGTTCTGTGTAACAGGTCAGCGGAGCGAAGTTCTTTCCATATGGGAAGATGATAGCTCCCTTGCCGTACATGTTCACTTGACAGTTCTCACCATTTACAGCCACTGCTCCATTTATCTTCACATACGACAACCACTTACTGATTGTAACACTTGGTTTTACAGCAGAGAGAATCACAACACCATGTTCAGTATTCTGGATATCAATGCTACCAGTCGTAGTAAAAGGAGTTGTGCTGGTGATGACATAGTCTTCATTAGCTGTAACCGCAACTGAACCAGTTACCTGAGCAACAGTAGTTGTGGTGTTTGCAGCATTAGCCAAAGCATTGACTAACAGCAGCAGAAGTGAGGTTAGTTTTTTCATATACTTAGAAGTTATAGGTTTTCAAAATTGGTTAGCGGGGCAAATGTAAATAAAAAATGATTAAGCACAAAGTTTTTAATCCTTTTTGCTCATAAGTTTCTCTTTTAGATATTGTCCCGTATAACTTTTCTCGCATTTTGCAACATCCTCCGGAGTACCTTCTGCCACGATATTACCTCCCTTGTCTCCTCCTTCCGGTCCGAGGTCGATTACATGGTCGGCACATTTTATCACATCGAGGTTATGTTCTATAATCAGAATGGTATGTCCGCGTTCTATCAGTGCATTGAATGCCTTGAGCAGTTTCTTGATATCGTGGAAATGGAGTCCCGTAGTCGGTTCATCAAATATAAATAATGTAGGAACAGTCTTTTCCTGACTCAGATAATAAGCCAGTTTTATTCTCTGGTTCTCACCTCCTGAGAGTGTACTCGAAGTCTGTCCTAATTTTATGTATCCCAGTCCCACATCCTGCAGAGGTTTCATCTTCTGCACGATTTTCTTCTCATTATTCTCTGTAAAGAACTCTATAGCCTGATTGATGGTCATATTCAGTATGTCATATACCGACATACCATGGAAGAGCACATCCAGCACTTCCTGCTTGAAACGTTTTCCGTGACACGATTCGCACTCCAACACCAGGTCATTCATAAACTGCATCTCGACAGTCACAGTTCCTTCACCTTTACACTCCTCGCAACGTCCTCCGTCAGCATTAAAAGAGAAGAAAGCAGGTGTATAACCCATCTGTTTTGCGAGTTGCTGTCCCGACATGAGTTTTCTGATTTCATCATATGCTCCGATATAGGTAACAGGATTGCTTCGCGAAGATGTACCGATAGGATTCTGATCGATGAACTCCACCTTTCTTATCATATCGAGGTCGCCGCCTATACCTGTATGCTGACCCGGTTTCTCACAGTTTTCATCCAGATGGCGCTTGATAGCCCTATAGAGGATATCGCGTACAAGAGTTGACTTACCGCTTCCGCTGACTCCTGTCACACATGTCATTACGTTAAGCGGGAACTTCACGTCAACACCTTTCAGATTATTGGCGCGGGCACACTTAACCTCTATATAGTTATTCCATGGACGACGGCTCTGCGGCACTTCGATCTGTTCCCATCCCATCAGGTAGTCGAGAGTGTGACTCTCTCCTGGTTTCATATCAGCAGAAGGAGCATTCTGAGGTTTTCCTTCATATATTATATTACCTCCCAGTCTGCCGGCATCCTTACCTATATCTATAATGTAATCAGCTGCACGCATTATCTCCTCGTCGTGTTCCACTACAACTACGGTATTACCCAGTTCCTGCAGTTTTCTGAGCACATACAGCAGGCGTTCTGTATCCCTGGAGTGTAAACCGATGGAGGGTTCGTCGAGAATATACAGGCTGCCCACCAGACTAGATCCGAGACTTGTTGACAGATTGATGCGCTGGCTTTCACCTCCGGAAAGACTGTTAGACAGACGCGAAAGGGTCAAATAACCCAATCCAACATCAATCAGATACTGAAGACGGGAACGAATCTCAAGAAGCAGTCGTCGTGCCACTCCCTCATCATGCTTCGACAGTTTCAGTTTTTCGAAGAAAGCACTTGCATCTATAATGCTCAAGTCGCATATCTCGCTAATCGACTTACCGCCTATCTTCACATATTCAGCCTCCTTCTTCAGGCGGTGTCCATGACAGGTTGGACAGACGGTCTTTCCACGATAACGCGCGAGCATAACCCTATACTGAATCTTATACTGGTTTTCGCGGAGCATACGGAAAAACTCATCGATACAGATGGAACGGTTTCCCCATTCGTTTACTTCCTCCACTCCGTGCCAAAGTATGTCTTTCTGTTCCTGGGTCAATTGGTAGTAAGGAGTAAATATCGGGAAGTTCCAACGTTCAGCTCCACGACAGAATTCTCTTTTCCACTCTCCCATCTTCTCACCTCGCCAACACACGACTGCGCCATCGTAAACACTCAGTTCAGTATTAGGGATTACCAGACTCTCGTCGATACCGATAATGCGTCCAAAACCTTCACACTCCGGACAGGCACCTACAGGTGAGTTAAACGAGAACATCTGATCTGTGGGTTCCTCGAATTCTATGCCGTCAGCCTCGAACTTAAGCGAGAACTCATGCCAATGTTCTTTCTTTGCGGTTTTAGCATCTGCATCTGCTGGAAGGAAATACAGGACACAGACTCCCTCACCTTCGAAGAGCGCTGTCTCAGCTGAATTCACCAGACGCGAGATAGTCGATTTTTCCTCGTTCACCACAAGTCGGTCTATCACCAGCCATATCTTCTTCGGGGCCTTCTTCCCCTCAAAATCTTCCTGTTTCAGGTAATCCTCAATCATCAGAACCTCTCCGTCCACATATATCCTGACAAATCCCTGTTTCAGATTTATCTCCAATTGTTCGCGTTGGGTGCGCTCACCATGAATCGCCATTGGACAAAGAACCATAAAACGGGTTCCGGAAGGATAGGCAAGCATACACTGCACCATATCCTCTGTGGTGTGTTTCTTCACTTCCTTGCCGCTTATGGGAGAGATGGTCTTCCCCACCCTTGCAAAAAGCATTCTCAGGTAGTCGTATATCTCAGTTGAGGTACCCACAGTACTGCGAGGATTCCTCGAACTCACCTTCTGTTCTATGGCTATTGCAGGCGGAATGCCTTCGATGAAATCGCACTCCGGTTTCTGGAGGCGTCCCATAAACTGGCGGGCGTAGGTAGAGAGACTCTCCACATACCTGCGTTGTCCCTCTGCATAGAGCGTGTCGAAGGCAAGCGACGACTTACCGCTACCACTAACTCCAGTGATAACGATCAGTTTGTCTCTTGGAATATCGACATTGACATTCTTCAGGTTGTTAACCCTTGCACCTCTTATCTTTATACTTTCTTCCACAAGCACTATTTTATCTCTGATAACAGAAAAACTTCTTTCTCACCTTCTTCGACAGAGTATCTATATTCAGCATGTCTGACACCTTCGAGATGTCATTGCTTGAACCGTCCTTCATCAGAATCTCTATCATATCCTCCACCGTAGTGTACATATCTCTGCCCACCACCAAACTGCTGGTCAGATAACGTTTCGTATCCTCCTCACTCACTCCATACTTAGCAGAGATATCCTTAACAATCTGAGCTTCGCTGGCAGAAGTGTCATCAGGCCCCTCCGTCACCTCCACCTTGAATATATTTCTGCCGATGAAATCCTCAGCGAGCATTGCCAGAATCTTATCATCGTTAGCCTGCCACACCTTCAATGCAGATATAATATCGTTGTCGTCAAGGTTCAGATAGTTCTCCAGACACTCCTTATCACTCATAAAGCGTTCCTTGTCTATGTCTTGATAAAGGAAGAAATGAAGAGCCGGCGAACAGAACAGTTCCACGCCTTCTCGGGCCAGATCCTTAGCACGCTGCAAGGCATTGATGAGCACATGTTCTGCTGCCACACTGGTCTTGTGCAGATATACTTGCCAATACATCAGGCGACGGCTAACCAAGTAGTTTTCTATCGAATAAATACCTTTCTTCTCCACTGCCAGGCGGTCGTTGCGCACATGGAGCATATCGATGATTCTGTCACTGCCTATGCTGCCTTCTGTCACGCCAGTAAAGAAACTGTCGCGTCGCAAGTAGTCCAATCTGTCCATATCCAACTGACTCGATATGAGTTGGTGAAGGAAGTGTTTCTTGTACTTATCCTTGAAAATCTTTATCGCCAGCGACAGTTTCCCGTCAAAATCCCTGTTGAGTTTTTCCATAATCATCAGGGATATATCCTCATGAGCCACACCACTTATCAATGTGTGTTCCAACACATGCGAGAATGGTCCGTGACCTATATCGTGCATCAGTATGGCAGCCTCAACTGCTTCTGCTTCTTCATCGGTTATCTCCACACCCTTCATCTGTAGGGTTGACACAGCCTTGCACATCAGATGGAACGCTCCCAGACTATGCTGGAAACGGGTATGCTGAGCACCCGGATACACCATATATGCAGCCCCCAACTGACGGATGCGACTCAGACGGAAGAAATCGGGGTGCACCACAATATCGTAGAGCACGCCGTTAGGTATTCTGATGAACCCGAATACCGGGTCGTTGATAATCTTATTATTTGTCATTCAGTATCTTTGCCATTTGGGTTGCAACCTTCTTCGCCTCCTCTGCAGCAACCTCAGCAAAACGCTCAGTAGAATCTGCATAGATAATAGCACGACTGCTGTTCACAAGCAGTCCGCAGTCTTTTGTCATTCCATACTTGCACACCTCTTCCAGACTGCCACCCTGAGCACCGATGCCCGGAACGAGCAGGAAGTGGTTTGGCACAATCTTACGTACATCCTCAAACATACGTCCCTGAGTAGCTCCTACCACATACATCATGTTCTCGTCGTTGCCCCATTCCTGACTCTTGCGCAACACCTTTTCAAAGAGGCGTTCACCAGCAGTGTCTTCAGTCAGTTGGAAGTCATGACTACCCTTATTGCTGGTAAGTGCAAGGAGTACGACCCACTTGCCTGCATACTGCAGGAACGGACCAACGCTGTCCTCACCCATGTATGGAGCCACAGTGACAGCATCCAGATTTATCTCCTCGAAGAAAGTACGTGCATACATCATGCTGGTATTACCTATGTCACCACGTTTTGCATCAGCAATGATGAAATGCTTCGGATAATTCTCGTTCAGGTACTTGATGGTATTCTCAAACGAAATCCATCCCTTCACACCCATACTCTCATAGAATGCCAGATTAGGCTTATATGCCACACAATACGGTGCTGTGGCATCGATGATAGCCTTATTGAAAGCAAACACGGGGTCTGCCTCACCCTTTAAGCACTCAGGGATCTTCTTGATGTCAGTATCAAGTCCTACGCAGAGGAATGTACCCTTCTGCTTAATCTCACTAATTAATTCTGCTTTATTCATATATAATAAATTTTAGTTTCAAGTTTATCAAGAATTTGAGAATTAGAGAATTTTTCACCTCTCAACTCCTAACTCCTAACTCTCCTCATACATAATCTTCATCCCGATAGCATCGGCGAAGGCATGCTCTGCTGTTGCCCCTTTCGAGTCCTTCCAGTTATCGAGCATATACAAGGCATCGCACTCCTGCACCTTTCTGAAATCCTCTATCAGTATTTCGCCATACGACATACCCCTGTCGTGCATAGCATCGTTCCATTCCGACACAGACGGATTGAATATCTCATAACCCATTGCCTGCAACTTCTTTGCTGCAGCATCGAACTTCGCCTGAAATTC
>DEJD01000027.1:2704-4126 GCA_002353215.1 Prevotellaceae bacterium UBA2757 | reverse complement strand
GTTTCAAGATTCAGGTTTCAAGATTCAATTGGCTTCATTTTCTTCCAAAGTCGGCAGGAATTTCCCCCCACTCTTCTGTAGGCCATTTCAGAATCGGATTACTATAAGTATTATTGCGCAGCCATGCCTCAGCACGGGCGATGAGACTGAACAGATATTCCGTCTCGGGGGTGCGGGCAAGAGTGGTCTTGCAGTGTTTCTTCTTCACCCATATCTGAGCATTCACACTGTCGCTATATATGGGCATAGTGTGCAGTCCTTTCTGTTTTAGCAGAGCCAGAGCATGCACAATGGCAAGGAACTCCCCTATGTTATTTGTTCCATGGACGGGTCCGAAACGGAAAATCTCTTTTCCTGTCTTCAGATAAATTCCTCTGTATTCCATCGGGCCCGGATTGCCGCTGCATGCAGCATCTACAGCTATTGAATCGTTTATTGCAGCCTCAGCCATTATTTCTTTATTTTAAACAGTTTTGTATCTGGCAGGTAGCCTTCAGCATCACGAGGCACGAAGAGCAAAGACTCTTGAACTGTTTCAAAGTCGGCCTCAGTCAGTTGTCTGTCGGTTTGGAACGAATTACCTTCCATCACAGATTTCTCTTCATCCACATTAGATATATGCGATTTACCAGGTCGGAACGACACATTATTCTTCAGCACATGTCCGTAGCCAGGCACATCCACTTTTCCCTCAGCATCCCTGCCCTTTCGGTTTACCATATTATAATTATCTCTACGATTCATTACCGACAAATTGTTCTCCCATCTGTTGCCTCCGAGGTGGTGGTTCGAATAGATACCGTTAGCCTTATTCCTGTATGCCATACAGTCGTGTATATAATGCTCCGGACAGTCTAGCGGGCACTTCGTCTTTGATCCCATTCCAAAACCGCCTGACTTGAATCCGTTTCCATCACCTGCACTCACAAAGGTCACTGTATCGGAAGGATTCTCCGTTGGTTTGAAACCATTATAGAATGCATAGCAGTGGTCGAATTCTACGGGGGTGTCGCAGTTTATCAGGTCGAATCCATCGTCGGAATTTCTCCAAGCCCTGCAAAAACGGAACGCATTACCCTTATGCTTCACATTGCGTATGTGGCAACCGAATCCATCGACATTTCCACCATACTCACCCTCGGAAAAATCATCATAGTTATTATATGCGTCACAGTTCAGCACCAGATTATACTCTCCTGCCAACTGATAATAGCCTATTGCCATATTATCGTACATGGCCAGGTTTTCCACTATGCAGTGGGAACCCCTTCTCGCGCTCACACACTCCGACTGAGTATGTCCCTTTATGCGCACAGGCACACCTACTATGTCAAAGTTCTTCAGATGCAAGTAGTCGGCACCCAGATAGAAAGCTGCAAAGCGGTACTTGCCTCCCATCTGCAGTGCAGAGAAGTCGAACAC
>DEJD01000027.1:0-2568 GCA_002353215.1 Prevotellaceae bacterium UBA2757 | reverse complement strand
CCCCCTTCTATTGCGTTGTAGGCAGCAGGCAGAGTTGCAAAGGGATTCCTTATGCTACCGTCGCCGGCATCACTGCCTGCGGCACTCATATACACCACCTTTGCAGCACTGCTCGCTGCAATCATTACCGTTAGTATAAACCCAGCTAAGCGCATACCGATTAAAGAAGCTCTTGTAAGACATCCTCCAGCCAGTCGTTCTGAGAGTCATAGATTCCGTCCTTATCCTCTCCGAACGGAGGGTTGTACTGAGGCAGGCCCGGATTCTTTCTCATCCACTTGCTCCAGCCGGTGGCCTTATCAAACACAGTAGTGTTATACGTCTTAGCCCACGAAACAACAGCACCTCCATTTAAAGCTGAATTTGACAGGTAGGCGTTGTTTACAGCTTCTCCCTTAAGCCATTCGTGTATATACGAATGACCGTCCTCGAATATCACATTATTAAAATACTCATCACCCTCTATACCATTGCCACCTTTGATAGTAACCATGATTGCACCCAGATTTTGTTTTTCTTCCGGTATATCACTTACCTGATCGCCAAAACTGAACACATCGGCATTACATCCGAGCAACACGCTATACGACAGACCCAGATTGTTCGTACCATTCTCCGGGTCGAGTGAGTAAGTATAGTCAACATGTCCGTATTGCGCAGCCTTCACAGCAGTCTTCACGTCACTCACAAGGGCTGCGAACTTAGCATTGCCGGGGAAAACATACTCCTTCAGTTTATTCAGGTAGTCCATAATGTCATATACTGGAGTATTGCCAACATAGTGGTAACACTTGCTGGCAGCCTTTGAGTACTCTTCAGCCTTTTCTACCGGCGAAGCAGGATTCTCGTCACTGACCAGATAGTCCACGACATTCTTTATGCTCGCAAAGAGAGGATCGAGTTTTTTCATATCAGTCACTGTATAGTCGAGGTTACGAAGCGTATCCCACTTCTTACCGCCATTGACGAATTGTGTACGATGCATATCCAGCACTGCAGCATTAAACTTCTTTGCATTCTCGGCAATAGCCGTCTCTTCTCCCTGCGACAGTCCCATGTAATACACGAACTTACCCTGATCAGCACTCGGTACAGAGTGGCTGGAACCCATCACATAAGGTACCAGGTCCTTCAGTTCGCCCAGAGTCTCAAGATTGCTCATCATACAGCAGTCGAAATTGATCAGCTTCAGTTTAGCAAGTTCATCGGCTGACAATTGCTTCAGGGCTGCGACCAAATCAGCAATAGTCATAGATGGTTTGCCCACCAGATTGTCATCATACATCACACCGCGTGTAGTTCTCACCGTGTCGGTTGTCACACTATATGCACCTCCGTGGTCCCCCAGACAAAGTACGACAGCCTTAGCCTCCGGAGCCTGCTTCATTGTCCACCTGATAAAATCGACCAGATTATCTGGCTGATACATCTCAAACGTAGAACCGGCAAACTTATATTGGCTCAGGTTAGGAAATACCTTCCTTCCGTTCTCCTGATAATTAACATTATCGCCATTCTTGTTCAGATACTCCATATCCAGCATATTCCCTAACAGTTCGTAGCGATACACAGAACCATACTCACCGCTCATCGCATAGTTATATTTAGCATTCGTAGCTTTCTGGCTTGCATCATAAGCAAGGGAAGCTTCCCTGCTTGAATATTTATACTGTACAAAATAACGGACGTTCCTTACTTGATAGGACATCTGATAGGCTGCCAACATAAAGTCCACCTCTGTAGCATAATCCAAATCGCCCCCACCTATACCATAGTACATTACTGCCACGTCGGCATAGTTTGGCTCAGAATCACCCTGACCGTTGTTATTACCATTGTTTTTGTTATCATCGCTACATGAAAGCAGCGCGAGCCCGCAGCATAGGATGGCAGACAACATCCGCAGATAAGTTTTTTTCACAGCCTAATATTATTTTGAATCATTTCCTCCAAACTCGTTATATGACACATTCTCCGGCTTCCATTTATCCTTTGGTTCCGGTTGTTCTGCCGGATGACCGATAACGATGGTACATAGCGGAATGACCGTCTCAGGCAACTTCAGTGCCTCGCATACAGGAGCGATACGATCCTCCATCGGATACACGGCAGTCCACACGGCGCCCAGTCCGAGAGCATGGGCAGCCAGCTGCTGCCAGTCGGCAGTGCTATTCACGAGATACGGGTCTGTGTCCGTACCGCTGCCGTCCCAAGCCCACAGTGTCTGTAGGGCGATGGTCAGCAAAACCGTTGAAAACCAAAAACGTTTCATCATACCATTTAATTTGATTACGATTATCTTTCCATTATTTATGCAGGTTAAGCGAGAGCAATGACACCCCGGCATCAATTGCAGGGTATTAGCAGTTTCGCAGCCTTTCGGCTGCAAAGGTACAAAATTTTCTTAACCAAACTATTATGTTTGTAGAGCAAAACGAAATTTAATAGCCATAATTTTTTCTCGATTCCACGTTCATTCTACGTCCTACCAACGTCTATATTTGTTTAGACATTTATTCGTTAGTTGTCCGATTAATGAATGGACACAGAACGAGCAATTGAGCGAAC
>DEJD01000119.1:5160-7728 GCA_002353215.1 Prevotellaceae bacterium UBA2757 | reverse complement strand
TCATAGAGCGAACCCACCCATTTCGTGTTCACACTGATATCGTCACCTTTCAGGCGTTCAGGCATACTTGCAGGTAACTGAATTTTGTCGCCAAACTTCATGTCCGGCTTATACCAGCCCTCCTTCTCTCCCGTTCCGTTGCGGTCTATCTGAAATTGCCACTCACCGGAAAGGTCTATTTTATCCTTTGCCGTAAGTGCAAAACTGTTCAGCGAACACATCACTGCAAAAAGAATAAACAGACAAGTAGAATAAATACGTTTCATAAAAAATATGGTATTGGAATTTAGTCGCGAAGATACGGCTAAACAAGCTAATATCAAAATAATGTTGTCAATTTTTCAAAAAACAAAAAGCGGCAAACCTAAAAGTTTGCCGCTGTATCCAATTGTGTATTACAATTTGTAATTATGCACCTGGAGCGATTGCGCCAGCTGGACATGCATCAGCACAAGTACCGCAGTCAACACATGCGTCAGCATCAATTACATACTTGCCATCACCTTCAGAGATAGCACCTGATGGACACTCACCAGCGCAAGTTCCACACATTACACAATCGTCACTAATTACGTAAGCCATAATGTTTATTCTTTAAAATGTTAATATCCTTTATCCTTTCTATTAGGTGCTGCAAAGATATGCAAACTTAAAACTAAATACCAAATTTTAGGTATAAAACTTTCTGCTTAAGCATTAAATTTATACTCTAAAGTGAGTATTAGGCTAAAAAGGAACCGTTTGCAGGGCAGCTTCCAACTCACGTATAAGGGGACGTTTCTTCCCGTTCGGAGCAAAGGCAAAACCTTCAGCAACCAACAGACTGTTCGTCTTTTCGTCTGTCATCAGATATGCTACAAACGGACCACCCATAGCATCATTCCTCATATCCCACAGTCCACGCACAACCGTTATCAGACTTTTACCATCAGCTGTCGGTCTTTGTCTGAAACTGACAGTTCTGCTGTCGGTTTCCATCCATTGGTCTTCCCTTCCGCCTGGTATATTAATCTTCATCACAGAGTCGCGTGCAGCCACGAAGTCGTCGAGCGAGAGGTCACGCAAAGGCAATCGGTACATGCACACATTCAGTTTGAAGTCCTGCTTACTTGCCGATGCCCAGAAGAAATTCTGTCCCTCCTTCACCTCGTCGATGTCTTGTGGAGCCAGGAACACAACACCGAACTGCCGTTCTGCCTGTTTCTTCACCACCTGACTGTATTTTTTCTTCAGCAAAGCACGTTCTCGACTCAGTTCCTGTTCGTTGAATAAATCCAGCAACTGTTCCTGTCTTGTCTGCATCATCCCCGCAAATGCCTCATCATCCGGAGCCGTCAGATACACAATCAACTGCGGACGACAATACTCGTCTCGGGCAATCCTCATCTCTGCCTCAGCATATTTCCTGTTCACCTCGACAATGACAATATTTCTATACACCTTGAAAGTACTGTTGAATCCCGACCTGTTTATCTTCGTACACCTGAACTGCGGTTCATACTGAGGCAAACCCTCTATCGGTCCCTCAACCACATCCATTAGGGTCTGTCCGGCACCCGACTTCAACCATTCCTTGTCGGCAACAACCAACAACTCGTAAGGAGCGCCCTGCGAACGTCCCTTCACAGCACCTTTGCCGCTCTTACCCGAACCGCCACAACTGCATAGACACACGCCCATCATGGCAATCACCGCCACAAAACCCATAATTCTCATCTTTCCCATAGTTTTCAATTCATTCATTAATCACTCTTTTCCTTCTCTGTATTCACTTGGAGTCACTCCGTACATCTGACGGAAGCACTGACTGAAATAACGTGGAGTACTGAATCCTACTCGTTCAGCCACCTCGGATATAGGCATACTCGAATCTGACAAGAGAGTCTCAGCCTGTTTCAAACGTACATTACGCATGAAATCATTAGGAGTGATACCCAACATAGTACTTGATTTCTTATAAAGACTGGCACGACTCATTGCCACATCACTCGCAAGCATATCGACAGTATAATCCGGATTATCAATATTCTTGGTTATCGCATTCATCATCCTCGTTGCCAGTTCTCCATCTTCACTGAGTGAAGCCACCTTATCAGGGTCTATATCTGCAGAGAGAGCAAACTGACGTCGCGCCTCATCCCGGAGTTCGAACAGTCGGTTTATCTTCTCCTCATTCTCGCGTTCCAGTTTATGTTTACGTTTCTTCATATATACATGAATTACAGATGACAAAGCTGCTATAGCCAACAGCAGATAAATGAGTTTTGCCCACCATGTAAGCCAAAGAGGCGGATTTATGGTAAGCACTAATGTCGTGAGCGGTCCCCACTCACCTACCCCGATACGGGCCTGCACTTCAAAAGTATATGTATCCGGTTGCAAAGCATAGTAAGCCGTAGCGAGCAGTCCTTCCTTTCCGTTTCCGTAGTTCCACTTATCCTCCACACCTACAAGACGGAAACGATACATAGTTGTTTCGGGTGTGGCATAATTGAGGGCTGAGAATTTTATGACAATATTATTATCATTATACTTGAATTCCAAAGGGGAAGCAACAGATGCAAGTGG
>DEJD01000119.1:4887-5105 GCA_002353215.1 Prevotellaceae bacterium UBA2757 | reverse complement strand
AAATCCTCCGACTTCAGTGATATCAGTCCTGCGTCGGAAGTAAAATACACGAAACCATCGGAGGTAGGACATATTCCGCGTTCTGTCAGTTCTACCCTCGGCAGTCCGTCATCAGTCCACAATGGCAATATATACACGATGCCGTCATTAGTCACATTTAGTCTGCAAACACCCATAGCAGTACCCACCCACAGATTACCTCGAGTGTCTTCGGTAAT
>DEJD01000119.1:1426-4877 GCA_002353215.1 Prevotellaceae bacterium UBA2757 | reverse complement strand
CTCTGAATAGAATTATTGGGCAGTCCATCATCCTTGGTGAGTCGCTGCACAGTATATCCATATGCCTCAGGTTGCAGGAGCAGGAGTCCGGCAGGAGTTCCCAACCACACGCGATCACGTTTATCGTGATAAATACTGGTAAATTTATGTGAATATCGGGCTATATCCTTCAGACATTCCAACTGCTGCACCTTACTCTTTTTTATATCGAGCACGAAAAGACCGTTCTGGGTACATACAGCTATCAGTTCTGGACGGTTCAACTGACATGCAGCTACCATAGTGCGGTAAGATGACAGTTCAGGCAGTTTTGTGTTCAGACGACTGAAAAACGATTTCTTCGGGTATAAAATACCAAGTTCGTTTTGCAGGTTGCACACCAAAAGTCTGTTCTCGTCAAGAGGCAAAGCAAAACGTATCTTACTATGCAGAAATCCCTTTGTGTTATGTCCGTCAAAAAGGGTGAGCAATCCATTGTCATAACAGTAAAGTCCCTGTCCGCTGCTTATCCAAATCCGTCCTTTCGTATCTGTACTTATGTCTGTACATGACAGATTTCCTTCTACCAGTGTGCGTTCTATACTTTGCAAAGCACAATCATATATATACAATCCTTTCAGACCTCCAACAAGCAATTTACCAGGAGACAACTCAGCAACTTTCAAAGGCACATCGTCATTCTGCAACTGACTGACAGTAGCCATTGGATGCGGCGGACGCTCATAGAGAATACCGCCTTGTCGCGTTCCCATCCACAATCCGCCCTGATGGTCAAAACAGGCTGTCTGCATCCAACTGCCTTCCAAGTCTGTTCCATCTATTAGTCTCTCGAAATGTCCACGAAGCGAATCGTTTTGGTTGATGATTGCATGAGTAAGCGAATCACCGTTTTCTCCGATGAAATGACCTATTTCAGGTGTTTGAATTCGTTGTGAGTAATCATATCTAAACGTATTATTACGCACATCAAAGATATAAAGCGAATAGAAATCCTTCAGCCACAGCAGTGAATCACCTTGCCACATATAACCGAAAGCACCGAATTGCGGCAACTGCATGACACTGTCCAGGTTGCAAGGCTGACTTACAAACTCCTTTCCGTCAAAAAGGCTTGTACCACATTCCGTAACGACAAGCAGCTGATGATTAGGCAATTGAATAATCTGTCGTATCTGATTGGTAGGCAATCCATCTGATACGGTAAACAGTTTCGCGTTTCCATTGGCATAAGCCACAACAGAACACAAAACAAGAAGTATCGTAAATATCTTTCTCATATCGAATCGCTGCAAATGTAAATAATAGAAGTCAGATATTGTCTATTTTTCAACACAAAAATGTCTGAATAACAGTTTTTGGACATTTTTTCCACAAAAATAGACAATCGAAACGCACACTATAAATCTAATTACAGTATGTTTGCAACAGAAAATCAAAACAAAACCAATATGAAAACAAAGTTACTATTTTTCGCGTTTTATTTATTCCTTGGTCTCATGCTGACGAATGCACAGGCACAGACAGGAAGTAACACCACATTATTAAAAACAATAGCTGATGCAAAAGCTCTGCCAACAGACGGTTATCCGGAAGGAGCAGTGACCACTCTCTACGACATGATTGGCATTTGTGAGAACATTGCTGCATCGGAGAAGACTCAAACTGTTTACAATAAATACAATACAGTCTTGAAAAATGCTGTAACTTTGTATAAATCCAGGAAAGGAAAGACCTTCGACACCTCAGCCATTCCTGTTGGCGAATACGACACCAACAGAGGATTTCTGCACCCAGGCATGTTGCACACAGAGGCAGACTTCGCCCGCATCCGCCAGCAGATTAGCGATGGGAACGAGAAAGTCGTTCAGGCATTCAAGGTTCTGAAATCAGCAGCCTACGCACAATCATCTGCAGCTACCTATCCTGTTGAAGTCATCGTTCGCGGAGGTGGTTCTGGCGAAAACTATATCAACGCAGCCCGAGGAGCTACCATCGCTTATCAGAATGCCCTCCGTTGGCATCTCGAAGGTAATAAAGCCTGTGCAAAACACGCAGTCGAGGTTCTGATGGCATGGGCAAACACCTGCAAGGATGTCAGCGGAAACTCCAATTACGCACTTGCAGCAGGACTCTACGGTTATCAGTTTGCTAATGCTGCAGAACTGATGCGCGACTACGACGGCTGGAGCAAGGAGGATTTCCAGACCTTCAAACAGTGGATGCTCACCGTGTGGTACCCAAAAGCAATAGGATTTCTACGTGGCAGGAATGGCACATGGGAAAATGCAGGTCGTTGGGGCGAATGTCCAGGACACTATTGGTCTAACTGGGGACTCTGCAATGCTCTTTGTGTAGCTTGCATAGGCATCCTCTGCGACGATGTATTCATCTACAACCAAGGTATGTCGTTTTTCAAATATGACCAGGTCGGCACATATAAAGATCCACGCACAGCAAACCCTATTCTCAACGACGGACTTACCGAGTTCTTGGGCAACCTCGTCGTAACCACCTCGGAATGGAACGGCGAGTCAGGTGCTTACGGAAAGGTTGGACAGATGCAGGAATCTGGTCGCGACGTCGGTCATGCTACTATGGCACTCGGACTCGCCGTTGATTTAGCACAAATCGGTTGGAATCAGGGCGACGACCTTTTCTCATATATGGATCACCGTCTGGCAGCAGGCATTGAGTTCGTCGCTGCACAGCAACAGGGAATCACCGACTTGCCTTGGACCACATACCACTATGCTGAAAGCGGTTTGGCATGGTGGGATAGCCGTTCCTGGAAACAGGAAACATACGCCACTGGCGAACAGATTCGTCCTTATTGGGGAACCATCATCGGACACTACGAAGGTATAAAGGGAGTGAAGATGCCTTTCTCCGAATGGGCTTACGACAAGATGGGCATTGACGCAGGCGGTGTAGGTAGTACAAGCGGCGGATACGACCATCTGGGCTATTCAGTACTGATGAACACCCGCCCGTTTGCTACAGAGGAAACTCGTCCTACAGAACTGAGACCTCTCATCACTGTCGATAGCAAAAACCTACAGCAATCAGACCTTGGCGGACTCAAAAACCACTGGAAGAATGTCAGCACAGAGACAGTAGAACAAGGAAAGTCTCTCACCCTTTCCGTTGTTCTCCCTGAAGGTGAAGAAGACACAGGCAACTGGCTTTGGAACACCGGGGAAACTACTCGCAGCATCACAGTGACTGCCAATAAGAGTTATGTATATAGGGCTACATACACAAATAAAAACGGAGTAAAGAGTCAGCAGTCGTTCTCTATCGCAGTAACCGGCGACTGCACCGAATCTCCTCTGAACACATCATTAACCCACGGAACCACTACCAGCGATGCTACAGAGGCAACTGTTTTCTATGGTGACAAACTGGAATTTCTCGCAGCCACCCGTGCCGGTTGGGAAAAAACCATATGGTG
>DEJD01000119.1:998-1287 GCA_002353215.1 Prevotellaceae bacterium UBA2757 | reverse complement strand
CTGTCAGCCTCCAACCATATACCCCTGAGGCAATGGGTGATGTAAAATTTCTGTGGAACGACGGCACAACTGAAGCCACACTCGCCTTGGACGGAATAAACACATCGGGTACATACTCCGTAACTATCACAAACAACCAGACAGAACAGACTCTCACATACAACATTTATATCAATGACGAGTCAGTTACGAGTCCTATCGAACCAGGTTGTTATATGATTCGTCATGCAGGAAACGATACTTATATGACCAACAACGGCATAAACAAGCTCGTAACCTTCACAGAGGG
>DEJD01000119.1:689-891 GCA_002353215.1 Prevotellaceae bacterium UBA2757 | reverse complement strand
ATTCGTGCTTCAAGCCTTTTCTGTCTGAACAAAGCAGTCGGCATGGACAGGTATGCACTATACACCAAGGTCGGCACATCAACAAAATACTGGGCAGTAGCACCCAACGGAGAAGCTGATTCAGATACAGGTAGCAAAGTCACAGATTTCCCCTTCGAGTTCATACCCATTGATGCAGCGACTGGTATTGAAGAGGTTCAAG
>DEJD01000119.1:0-634 GCA_002353215.1 Prevotellaceae bacterium UBA2757 | reverse complement strand
GTTTAAGGGTTCAAAAGTTCAAGGGACAGATGTGATCTACGACCTGCAAGGACGAATGGTTGAAAGTGTTCAAGAAGTTCCAGGTTCAATATTCATAATAAACGGAAAGAAATACATCAAATGAAAAAGGTACTCACCATCATAATCTTAGGATTCAGTCTTTGCATCCATGCACAGACTTCCTACCGCATGGCAGGTCCTTATGAAGTGATTGCTCGCGACGGAGAATTCCGTTCTACCAAAGCAGGTAGCGAACGGGATATGAAGGCTGCCTTGACATTTGCCGAAGCAGGACAGACCGAAGAGGCACTCACAATTATCAATGCCTATGCCAAAACCCTGAAGAGGATTGAAGGTCATGATGCTCCGCTCTGCGCCATTCAGTGTTTCGACCTTGTGAGGGCCATGACTCTGCTCCGCAACCACCAGACTCCTGAGTGGAGGGCGATGATAGAACGGGCTATGATACCGATGATGAAACAGTTTGAGGCAGACAGTCCTTATGCCAACGGCAACTGGGGAGCTATCGTAAACCGTTTGCGAATGGCTTGCGGTATTTTCTTAAAGGGTCAAGAGGCGAGGGTCGAGAGTCAAGAGGATTTGTACAAGGCTGCTGTCGATTACTATCTCAACG
>DEJD01000034.1:2277-3219 GCA_002353215.1 Prevotellaceae bacterium UBA2757 | reverse complement strand
ACTTCCAGCACTTCCATGCTTTCAATCACACATGGTCCGGCAATTATAATCGGTTTATCCATATCAAATTAAACAAAATAGTATGCTAATAAGCACATTAATGAATGAATTGAACTTAGAACGGATAGTCCTCACCTTCCGGTGCTGGAGCTGGAGCCGTAGGAGTCACAGGAGCAGGAGCAGCCGTTTCTTCCGGTTTACGTGCGGCACGGCTGATGAATTCCATATTCTCAGCCATTACTTCCACAGCCTGATGTCTGATACCCTGTTTGTCGTCCCATGTGCGGGTCTGAAGTTTTCCTTCTACATACAGTTTATCGCCTTTCTTCACGTATTTCTCTACCAGTTCAGCCTGTTTTCTCCAGAAAATGACAGTGTGCCACTCTGTGCGGTCAGGCACCTGAGTACCGTTTTGCAGGGTATAACCCTTCTCTGTTGTGGCAAGTCTGATTTGTGCCACACATACGTTTTGGTCAATGTAACGGATTTGCGGATCTTGTCCTACGTTACCAATAAGCATTACTTTATTCATAGGTGTACAGTTTTATTCAAAAGATAAGCATCGAGCACAACCATCGCAGCCATTGCTTCCACTACGGGTACAGCTCTTGGCAGCACACACGGGTCGTGGCGTCCCTTCACTTGGAGCAGTATTTCGTTTCCGTTCTTATCTACGGTCTGCTGTTCGCGCAGCTGGGTAGCCACAGGCTTGAACAACACACGGAAATAGATGTCCTGTCCGTTCGAGATTCCTCCCTGAATGCCTCCGCTATGATTGGTTCGTGTGGTAATTCCACCGTTGTAATTACAGAAGATATCGTTCTGCTCAGAGCCCTTCTGCCCTACTCCGTCAAAACCCTCGCCATACTCAAAACCCTTCACGGCATTGATGCTCAGCATAGCGCTGCCCAATTCCGCGTGTAGTTTTGAGAAAGCAGGTTC
>DEJD01000034.1:0-2109 GCA_002353215.1 Prevotellaceae bacterium UBA2757 | reverse complement strand
GAGGTATATGCCTGAACGGAAATGCCCAGCTGACGCAAGGCAAGTTTTGCAAAAGCACCTCCTACGCAGCGGGAAATAGTCTCGCGTGCAGATGAGCGTCCGCCTCCACGGTGGTCTCTCAGACCGTACTTTACGGAGTATGTATAGTCAGCATGTGAAGGACGGAAAAGGTCCCTTACATTCTCATAATCGTTCGAGCGCTGATTAGAATTTCTGACAATAAAACCAATCGGGCATCCGGTTGAAACACCCTCGAACACACCCGAAAGGATTTCCACTTCATCGTCTTCCTTCCTCGATGTCGTTATATTGCTTTGTCCGGGCTTACGTCTTGCCAGTTCACTCTGGATGAAGGCAACGTCTATCTTTATCCCGGCAGGAAAGCCGTCAATCACTCCGCCAATGGCAGGTCCGTGACTCTCGCCAAAGGTTGTCAGAGTAAAAACATTTCCAAATGTGTTTCGCATAATCGTTACTCAAGTTCCAAGATTCAAGTTCCAAGATTCAAGGTCTCTAACCGCTAACCGCTAACCTTTAACCGCTAACCATTACTTCCCGCATCCTCCACAGCCGCCGCAGCCGCCATCATCTCCACAGCCGCCGCAACTGCCGCAACCGCCGCCACAGCCCTCACCGCTCATATAATTAAGCGTAGCCGTGATTTCCTCATTCGTAGCAGGACGGTTCTCGCATACAGTACCGATGAAATGCAGATCCTGTCCGGCACGCGGATGGTTCAGGTCGAGTGTAACGGCATCGTCCTTCACCTCGATAACAGTTCCGTGAAAACGGCTGCCGTCCTCACCCTGCAACGGGATGATATTTCCTTCATAAATATGCTGTGAATCGAACACGCCGTTTACCTCGAACATCTTCTTTTCAACATCGAACATAAGTTCGTCGTTAAACTCTCCGTACGCATCCTTGCAAGGAATGACGAAGTCGAACGCACTGCCCTTCTGCAAGTCAGCAACAGCACTTTCGAAAGCCGGAATCGTATGACCGAGGTTGCTGATAAACATAAACGGATGTTCAGCCGAACATTCCTCTACGAGTTCTTCTTCCTTGTCGTCTTCGTCCTTTACATACAACTTATATGCAACTGTGATATAATTATTCTCTACTGCCATAAATCAAATCTTTATTATTATTCTGTGCGAAGATACGGATATAAATGCAAAAAATCGTTATCTTCGCGCCAAAATTAAGACTTCCATGAGAAAATATTTCATTTTAAGCAGTATTCTTGCAGCATCTGTCCTTTTTATATCCTGCAACAACAAAACGACTACCTCTGCCGCCGCAACCGACAACGAGGCAGAAAAAGCAACCGACACACCCGCCGCAGAAATCAACATTCAGCGCAAACTTGTGCCCATCGCATTCGACTTTTCCAACATCTGTTCCCTCTGCGGAATAAACATCGAATACACCCAGGGCGACAAATGCCAGATTGAACTGGAGGGCGATTCGGCTCTGCTCAACCACGTAACCATCGACATAGAGAGCAGCCTCTTGACCCTCGGACTCCATTCCGACTCAAACGAACAACTCAACATGTACGAAACCAACTACCAGCTCACCGCCTACATCACCACCCCGACCCTCCAGTATGTATCCCTCTGTGAAGGTGGCAACTTCTACAGCCGCGGCAGCTGGACAAACCCCAACGTACATGTAGGAGCCCTGCGCAGCGGTTCCTTCTTCGTTGACAGTCTGCAATGCGAAAACTTCAAATTCGAAGGTTCTGACACCGACCGTTCCGTCTTCAAAAACGTGAAGACCCACGCAGCCACCATTGTCACCATGCGCAAATCGCAGCCAACCTTCACCATCAATGCCGATCAGGTCATCATCATTGCCGAAAACGAAAGCAAGCTAACCCTCAACGGCACCGCCGTCCGCAAAGAAAAAAGTGTTCGCGGCAAAGCTGTCCTCATAGACAACATGAAATAAGCATAAAAGAAGAAAGGGAGAAGCTCCACATAGAGCATTCTCCCAGGCAGTACTTCAATTACTAACCACTTTTTTTTACTAACAACCTGTTAATTGTCAATTCTCAATTGTCAATTGTCAATTAACTAATCACCGCTGTCGAAACCGCCTCCG
>DEJD01000004.1:12820-15093 GCA_002353215.1 Prevotellaceae bacterium UBA2757 | reverse complement strand
ACAATAAGGTTAATATAATAAATAATGTGTCTCAATATTCATCATTGCATAGCGCTTCCACGGCAATAAATCATAATCGGGGACAAAAGTGCAAATAAAAAATGTAACTTTCCAAAATTTTTAACAGAAAAGTTACACTTCGATTTATAATTTTTGTTTTTCGACCAAAGAAACGAGCAAAATTCTACATCCGTGTTCTATTTTGCTTTTACTGTCACCTTCAGAGGGTTTCTTACAAGTGTAGCCTGATTACTGAGAAGTTCCTCCCAATCCTTAAGCGACTTGATGTCGGTCTCTTCATTCTTATTCCAAGCCGAACCGAAGTAATAAGTATAGTCTTCGAATGGTTTCAGTTGTGAATAAGCAAGGACGTGCCCTATAGCAAACCCTCCATTATACTCAACATACTTCATATCAGCGAGAGGATTAGGATAGACAGTTCCAACATATATCTTACCCATCTTTTTCTCGAATTCCTTGCGGTATTTCTCTTTATAAACACTTGCATCTCCAAGGTCTTCATAACCCAGATAACCTGCCTCT
Source organism: Prevotellaceae bacterium UBA2757 (assembly GCA_002353215.1). The sequence goes on along the minus strand of DEJD01000004.1, from coordinate 14,550 downwards.
TTATTTATAACGAATGCAGTAGGATTGTTTTTATGAACAACGACACCTGAAGCCATCATGACAGGGTCTGACACCAGATGGTAGCGAACATCTACTTTACAGAATGAAGTACCTGCATCTATAGTTATAGTACGAGTTTCAAATATTTTCTTGCCATTATAATCTACTTCAGGATATGTAAACTTAACAGCGAAACGCAGTAGTCCGTCTTCCATAATTTCGTAAGAACTGTAACATAGTGGCATACAAAGCGAACCATCGGCGTTAACCAAAGCATTAGCTCCAGCTCCAAGGGTATGACCTACAGTATAGCAATCCATACCTTGTCCATGATCTACATGATAGCTGAATGCATTATACACCTGGTCTGCCAAGTCTGCCTGTCCGCGAGCCGTAAGTTTCTTACACAGCGAACGCATCTCCTGATCCTGTTCAGAAGCATACCAGAAGTCGAGTGTCAGTGTAGAAGTACTCTTGTTGAACACATCATATCCTACTGCAGCCCCATGTCCATAGACACGATAAGCCACACGGTCATTTTCCCAACCGAATTCATCCTCACGTTCTTTAAACAGTCTGCCCGTCACCCTGCACTCATACTGACTTGGAGTGCCATTGATAGCATAATAAATTGATTTTTTCTTTTTTCCTACACTTGCCTGAAATAAGACAGTGTTTTTGCATGTTACTTGCAGAGGCACTTCCCTGCCATCAGCATCTGTGATGATGAAATCATCCATGCCTAATATCTTTGTGATACTCGCCATAGGCACTTCGACAATTTCAAACTGACGAGCAGTTTTAATAGGATTCTGAACTGTAATCGTGACTCTGTTTGCTGCGAATGCAGATGTGGCTGCAAAAGCAAATAAGAGAAGACTTTTCTTAATCATTTTACTAAAAAGTTTTATGTTAGATAATAAAAGGTAGTTTTATTTATACTTTTGATAATCACTGTCAGAGAGCACAGGAGAATACTGCATAGAAACTGTTTCCCCAACCTTATTCTTGAATGTAGTTTTCCGTTGCGAACAGTTAACCGCTTTCCCGTCTTTGTCAACACTTCCATATTCAGCGAAGAGTCTTGGCAGGTTTCCATGCATCTCGCAGTAACCGGCAACGGCAGGAAGTAGAAGCATTCGTGTGTTCAGAAACACACATGTAGGAGTATTTCTCCATGGACGAGCCAGGTGGTAGCGTCCTTCCTGTTCTGGCGAACCTGTGATAGTACAATTCTTAAAAATATACCCCATTTCATCGGGATATGTAGCGGGAGCACACACCACATCACGCGAACCAGTCTTACCTCTTGGCTCCAGATGGATTGTACAAGAATTAAATCTCACAGTTCCACCTCCGCAAATAAAATCTACAGTTCCGTGAATATCGCAACTGTCAAGAGTCGTATCTCCTCCTGCATTAGTATAATATGTGTCTTGTGTACTCAGCAGACGAACATTCTTCAGATAGTTGCCTTTGCATCCCCGTTCTCTCAGAGCAACAGCACGATTAGCAAATGCAGTAGGGTCGTTATTAAAATTACAACGCAGAGTCATATCACGAATAATAGTACTGTCAGCACCATCGACAAACAAAGTGCTGGTTATGCTGATTCCCTCATATGTAGGTCTGTTCTCCACAATGCTCAAGTCTCTGCCCTCGCCCATAATAGTTACCTTGGGAGCAACAAGAGTAACTATTGGTGAAGGAAACCATATTGTAGAGTCCGC
>DEJD01000004.1:12236-12759 GCA_002353215.1 Prevotellaceae bacterium UBA2757 | reverse complement strand
AGTTCCTGCCTTCACAAATATCGTGAATCGCCTATTGTAGTCCTTACGGTTATTAGCAGCATTTACAGCAGCTACAAAGTCGCCGTCGTCAGGTACTATAAAATCCTGCGCCTTCAATGCCAAGGCATTCAGACACAATACAAATAAACAACAAGTAGAAAGTTTCATACTTCCTTTTTTATATTACTATCTTCTTCTTTAAAATCTATGTCTGCATCACAACTATCATCGTCTGTTGTTTGCCCACCAGCATCCTTCCTCCTTTCGTTGTGGAAAGTCCATTGAGGTTTATCTCTCCATTCTTGCAAACAACTTTATATTTTCCTTTCGGCAAAACAAATTCTTGTCGTTTTCTATTTGGATTCATCACCACATATACCGTTTTCCATGTATCTCCTACAGCTTCTCCATCAAGTCGAAAGACTATCATATTATTCTCTGCAGGAATAAAATGCAGATGCTTTCGCACCAGTTCAGCACTTCCCATACGAAACACCTCATGTTCCTTTCTCAAATGAATCAG
>DEJD01000004.1:7384-12165 GCA_002353215.1 Prevotellaceae bacterium UBA2757 | reverse complement strand
TTGCGTACTCCCTGTTTACTGCGCAACACTTCTTCGCCCACAAACAGTAGTGGAATGCCCTGACTGAGCAGCACTGGAGTAAATGCCAGCATAGCCAGTCTGACTATGGTTTCCTCATCTGCTTTTGGAAAAGATCTGGTCAGTCTGTCGAAAAGACACATATCATCATGACAACTCACATACGACACATGTTGCCAAGGTTCTATGGTCCACGGCTCGTCTGTATAGTTCACCTTTTCCATATCTATGTCCGGGTGTTCTATAGCCCCTGCAATACCAAACTTTATACTCTCTGCATAACCACTCTTTCCAGCAAGCCAGCCAGACTTGGTGTCATCGTCGAAGGGACCTCTGATAGCATCGCGCATCTCATTTCCGAACGCCCCAATCCCAGGCATATCCATTACCCGTTGTTTTGTAGCAAGCCGTTTCGGGTCTAATGCACAAGGTCCGGCACTCCAGCCTTCTCCATACATCGTTATCGAAGGGTCTATCTTGTCAAGAGCCTCTCGTATCAGTTGCATCGTTTCCACATCATGTACTCCCATCAAGTCGAAACGAAACCCATCCACATGGTATTCCCTTGCCCAATAGGTCACACTTTCTATCATAAACTGACGCATCAGCGGTTTCTCACTGGCTGTTTCATTACCACATCCCGAACCATTTGAATAAATGCTCCTTCCCTGTTCGTCAGTGGTTCTTCTGAAATAATAGTCAGGATAGGTTCTTTGAAAATTACTTCCCTCTACGGAGTAGCAGTGATTATAAACCACATCCATAATCACTCGGATACCAGCCCTATGCAGCGCCAGAATCATCTGTTTGAATTCCCTGATACGAACAGACGGATCGTGCACATCAGTAGCATACGATCCGTCAGGAACATTATAATTCAAGGGGTCATAACCCCAATTATATTCTGACCAGGAAAGATGGTTTTCGTCAATCGTGGCAAACTGAAACGAAGGCATCAGTTGCACAGCCCCTATTCCCAAGGTTTTCAGATAGAACAAGGCCTTGGGTTCTGTAAGAGCCAGATACTTGCCCTTATGTTCATATCCGCTTTGTGGATGAGCAGAGAAATCCCTGTAATGCAGTTCGTAAACCACCAAGTCTGCAGGGTTCTCTAACTCCGGTCTTCTATCTTCACGCCAGCCCTCCGGATTGGTAGTCTCCATATCGATGATGGCACAACGTCGCCCATTTACCCCTACAGCTGTGGCAAACACCCCGGGAGTTTCACCCAGACCATATTTCTTATCCTTCAGATACACCTCATAGGTAAAAAACTTACCGATGAAATCACCTTCTTCCTCCTTTTCCCAGTAGTCAATAGCAATGCTGTTGAGCCAGAATTCTCTCTCTGGTTCAACAGCACTATCCGATGAGTAGATGCGCACTTTCACTCCTGCGGCACTACTCGGAGCATTTAAAAAGAACTTATACTTGATAAGGCTTTCTCTTCGAAAAGATTATGGTTGCTTACCGATGTATGCAAGGATACCTCCATCGACATAAAGCACATGACCATTGACTGCATCACTTGCCTTAGAAGCGAGGAATACAGCTGGACCACCAAGTTCGCTTGGGTCGAGCCAACGTCCTGCTGGAGTCTTAGCACAGATGAATAAATCGAATGGGTGACGGCTTCCGTCTGGCTGACGCTCGCGCAGTGGAGCAGTCTGTGGAGTAGCAATATAACCCGGACCGATACCGTTACACTGGATGTTGTAGCCACCATACTCAGAACAGATGTTGCGAGTAAGCATCTTCAGACCACCCTTAGCAGCAGCATAAGCACTTACTGTTTCGCGACCAAGTTCTGACATCATAGAACAGATATTGATAATCTTTCCTTCCTTGCGTTCCATCATCTCTGGCAGCACGGCAGCAGCACAGATATATGGAGCAACGAGGTCGATGTCGATTACCTGCTGGAATTCAGCACGCTTCATTTCGTGCATAGGAATACGCTTGATGATACCTGCGTTGTTTACGAGGATATCAATCTGACCTACCTCAGCGTGAATCTTCTCTACGAGAGCCTTAACGCCTACTTCGTCTGTTACGTCGCATACATATCCCTTTACATTTGTGATACCAGCTTCCTTGTAGTTGTCAAGTCCGCGCTGAAGAGCAGCTTCATTAATATCGTTGAAAACGATGTTTTTGATACCTGCCTTCACAAAAGCCTTTGCAATGTTGAAGCCAATGCCGTAAGATGCACCTGTAATCCACGCATTCTTACCTTCAAGTGAGAAATTTGATAAATCCATAAATATTACAATTATTTTTGGTTAAAAAAGTACACTCTGCAAAATTACAACAATTTCATTTATATACAATGACAAATAGCAAATTTTATTTTTTTACGATAGAATTCACTGGATTGCGTATATTCTTTCCGCCTGTATAAAATGCCTTTGCAGTACCGAACTTCAGTTTGAAGTCTATTCGCAGCGGCAGGTGGTTGTCATCGTCAGAGAAGTAAAAACGCAGTATCTCCTTTTCCTTTTTCTTTTCTTCCCAGTCAAGCATAGAGAAGACCATACAACGATAGGTCACACCATCATTTGCCTTAAAGTCTTCTTTCCCTCTATAAATCATTGTCTGCTGAAACACCTCATCGCCAGAGGTCATATCGAAATACAAGCGTTCTCCTTTATGATAATTACTTGCATCGAACGAACGTGCCAGAGCCATCATGCTCATCATGTCGTACATACACTTATCCTTTGTTACCACATTGGTATATACATCGTTGCGCGGACCAGTATATTCCAGTTTTACACTACACTTCCCCTCGGGATATGAATACCATGCCTTCTCAAGTCTGTGTTGTTTTCCTTCAAGCGAGGCTTTATAGAAATGAAGCGGAACAAGATCTTTTGTCACATATCCCTCAAGTGTGTCGCGAAGGGTGAAATAGTGGTCAAACTTCTCATTCGTTCTGAAGAGCAAATCAAACCGATATGCGTCCTGTCCTTTGTAGTATGCAGCCCGAGTGGTAAAAGTAGCAGAACCACATTTTATCCATATAAAACTCCAATTGAAGTAGAGTGTGTATTCCAGTTCTTCTCCTATCTTAAACGCCTTGTTCTCAGCAGGGCACTGAGCCGACAAACGACATACATAGTAGATGAATAACACAAATATAAAAAATAATTTTCTCATTGTTTCAGTTGATAAATTTGCGCAAAAGTAATTACATTTGCACTATGAACAAAGAAAACGGGAAAATTCTCCGCCGATATTATCAATATTTAAAATTAGAAAAGAATTTTTCAAAGAATACTATCGAGGCCTACGAACGAGACCTCGACAAATTTGTGCACTTTCTCGATGACGAAGGAAAGGATATGCTCCATCCCGATTTGCAGGACTTTCACTCCTTTGCATCCATCATGCACGACATAGGCATCGCACCCACTTCCCTATCTCGCATTCTGTCCGGACTACGCAGTTTCTATCATTTTCTCGTTATCTCCGACTACATCGAAGTAAACCCAACCGAACTGTTGGAGTTTCCCAAGAAACCGAAACACCTGCCCGATGTGCTCACACTGCAGGAAGTAGATGCTATGGAGGCGTGTATCGACTTGGGCGAACGGGAAGGTCATCGCAATAAAGCCATAATCGAAGTGCTTTTCAGTTGCGGACTTCGAGTAAGTGAACTATGCAACCTGAAGATGTCGGACCTTTACCTCGACGAGGGGTTCATAAAGGTAGAAGGCAAAGGAAACAAACAAAGACTCGTGCCCATCAGTCAGGCTGCCATCAAAGAACTGAACTTCTGGTTCGACGACCGTTGTCACATCGACATAAAACCAGGACATGAAGACTTTGTATTCCTCAGTTTCCGTCAGAAAAAACAACTCACTCGCATCATGGTGTTCTACATCATTCGCGACCTCGTAGAGAAGGCAGGAATACACAAAACTGTCTCGCCCCACACCCTTCGCCACAGCTTTGCCACATGTCTGCTCGAAGGCGGAGCCAACCTTAGAGCCATCCAAGCCATGCTCGGTCACGAATCTATCTCCACCACACAGATATATATGCATATCGACACTTCGCACCTTCGCGAAGAAATACTCCTCCACCACCCAAGAAACAAAAACTATCAATAATCCCTAACTCCTAACCCATGCTCCTCCCCCATTACTACACTGGAATGATTGAAGCTGGTTGCGACGAAGCCGGCAGGGGTTGTCTGGCTGGAAGTGTCTATGCTGCAGCAGTGATACTACCTGACAACTATCATAACGACCTTCTGAACGACTCCAAACAATTAAGCGCAAAACAACGTTACACTTTACGCGAACAGATTGAACGCGATGCTATCAGTTGGTCTCTCGGAATAGTAACAGCAAAGGAAATCGACGAAATCAACATTCTACGCGCAAGCATCCTTGCTATGCATCGTGCTATCGACGGACTGAAGGTGCGCCCTCAGGCTCTGATAATCGACGGAAACCGATTCACCCGTTATCAAGACCTGCCGCATACTACAATAGTCAAAGGGGACGGAAAATACCTTGCAATAGCTGCTGCATCTGTGTTGGCAAAGACCTATCGAGATGACTATATGAAGGAGTTGCATACTCAATATCCATACTATGGATGGGACCATAATGCCGGTTATCCGACAAAAGAACATCGACAGGGAATAGCCGAACACGGACCTTCACCCTATCATCGCATGACTTTTACTCTCCTGCCGCCCAAACAGTTGGAATTATTTTAGGTTCAAAAGTTCAAGAGTTTAAGAGTTTAAG
>DEJD01000004.1:6917-7359 GCA_002353215.1 Prevotellaceae bacterium UBA2757 | reverse complement strand
CTGGTTTCAAAGGAGGGATATCCCCCTTTTATTATGATAAATCCCCTTGCAAATAGGAAATACCTACATTGCAGGGGGATTATGATGTCGTATCTTTGCAGTGTTCAAAATCTCTCTTTCTACTATATTTACACTTATTTTATTGGTTCGAAGGTTGCTTTTCGTGAGAAACGCAACCTTTTCATTTACAAGTGTGACGATAATGCAAAACTGTGCGCTCGCAAACTGTTTCTTCCCCCACCAATTCTGCATCTTTCAGAACGGGTGCTTTCACGGTTCCTTCGATATCAAAGGGGGCAATTTCCACGAAACAGTCATCCCACAAACAATTATCGATGAAGTATTGGTGTAGTGTGGCACCACCTTCTACGAGAAGGGACATCTCCTCCACTTCTGGCACTCCTCCGTGAGCCACATACACTTTGGGATTTGTTCCATACCA
>DEJD01000004.1:6713-6871 GCA_002353215.1 Prevotellaceae bacterium UBA2757 | reverse complement strand
TGTTCGGCACGACGTTTATGACAGAGAGCCTGAGTATAGTAATTCGAGAACTTCCCATCGATAAAACCATTTGCCGACTGTGCCCATTTCAACGTGGTAAATGGTCTGTGTTTGCTATGAAAAGTGATAAAATGGTCGTTCAGATGCAGACATTCCTC
>DEJD01000004.1:5563-6644 GCA_002353215.1 Prevotellaceae bacterium UBA2757 | reverse complement strand
ACCTTTGCAAAGGGATCCTGACAACCTACTACACAACGTTTTATGCCTTTTCTTATGAGCAACTCAGCACAGGGCGGAGTCTTTCCCCAGTGGCTGCAAGGCTCCAAACTCACATAGATAGTACTTTCGGGCAACAGACATTCATCTTCAGGACGAACTGAAGCAAAAGCATTCACCTCTGCATGCGGACCTCCCGGGCGAATGTGGTAACCTTCCCCGATTATTCTGTCCTCATGCACTATCACAGCCCCTACCATCGGATTCGGTTCGGTAGTCTGCCTGCCGTTCTTAGCCAGTTGGATGCACCTGCGCATATACTTTTCGTCAGTCATAGCAAGTATTATTTGCCGCGAAGATACGAATTTTGGGAGTTAAAAGTAAAAAAATCACATTATATAAATGAAAAATGCCGTATATTTGCACCTTAATTATGGAACAGTTGACAAGAATAAACCTACCAAGAGTAGATTCGACGAATAATTTCTGCAGAGATATGCTTTCGTTTGGCGATAACATCGGGGGAATGACTCTCGTTGTTGCAGAGGCACAGACGGCAGGTAGAGGGCAGCAGGAAAACAAATGGGAGTCGGAGATTGGGAAGAATCTTACATTTTCACTACTCTGCCACCCTGGATTTGTAAAGGCAAGCGAGCAGTTCATACTGTCGCAGTGCATGGCTCTAGCTCTTTGGAAAAGTCTGTCAGCATTGGTCGAAGGTGTAAGCATAAAATGGCCTAACGACATATACATTGGCGACAAGAAGGTAAGTGGCACTCTTATCGAATGCGACCTTCGTGGCAAAGAAATCGAAAACTGCATCATCGGTGTGGGAGTAAATGTAAACCAAACGAAGTTCGTTTCTGATGCTCCTAATCCTGTTTCGTTAAAGCAAATCACAGGTACGAACTACGACAGAGACACTTTGTTGGACTCAATCATTGCCGAGTTTCAGACCTACTACGAAAAGGTAAAAAACGGAGAGTACGAAACGGTGAGAAAAGAATATATGCTACACCTATATCGCAAGGAGGGAATGCACAGATATGCTGATGTAAGAGGCGATTTCATGGCGGAAATCCAC
>DEJD01000004.1:5307-5470 GCA_002353215.1 Prevotellaceae bacterium UBA2757 | reverse complement strand
TAACTCCTAACTCCTAACTTATGATCACTCAACATATACAGATTAAGGACTTCAATTACGACCTACCCGACGAACGCATTGCCAAGTACCCACTGAAGCAACGCGACAGCAGTAAGTTGCTGGTGTACGACAAGGGAACAGTCAGTGAAGATGTGTTTACCTC
>DEJD01000004.1:4450-5248 GCA_002353215.1 Prevotellaceae bacterium UBA2757 | reverse complement strand
CAGGCACGACTGCATTTCCGCAAGGAGAGCATGCCAGGACAAAATAACGAAGGAGCACTCATCGAGGTGTTCTGCCTGGAACCAGCCGTACCAGAAGAGTACCAGACGAACTTCCAGACCAAGGGTAGTGTGCAGTGGTATTGCATAATAGGAAACCTGAAGAAATGGAAGACAGGCAGTTTGTCTCGCCAAATAGACATAGCTGGAGAAACGGTTACCTTGCAATGCGAAAGAAAGGGAGAACACGGAACGAGTCATATCGTTGAGTTCCGATGGAATGGCAATTATACTTGGGCAGAAATACTCGATGCAATCGGTGAACTGCCTATTCCTCCATATCTGAACCGTAAGACAGAGGAGTCGGACAAGACAACTTACCAAACGGTGTATTCAAAGATAAAAGGTTCTGTGGCAGCACCTACGGCAGGACTCCACTTCACACAACAGGTATTGGAGAGTCTGGACCGTAAAGGTGTAGAACGCGAAGAACTGACCCTTCACGTAGGAGCAGGTACATTCAAACCCGTAAAAAGCGATGAAATCGGCGGTCATGATATGCATACAGAACATATTGCCGTAAAACGGAGTACCATTGAACGACTCATCGCTCACGGAGGAGAAGCCGTAGCTGTAGGCACTACATCGGTTCGCACTCTCGAAAGTCTTTACTATATGGGCATCAAGGCTATGCAAGGTGAAGAGAACCTGCACATAGAACAGTGGATGCCATACGACGAGAAGACTCCTGAAGTAGCTACAGTAGATGCCCTCAAGGCATTGCTGCAATATATGGCGGAG
>DEJD01000004.1:3683-4405 GCA_002353215.1 Prevotellaceae bacterium UBA2757 | reverse complement strand
GTAAAACGAATGGTTACTAATTTCCACCAACCACAATCTACCCTACTCCTGCTGGTTTCAGCATTCGTAAAGGGTGATTGGCGCAAGATTTATGATTATGCACTGAGTCATGATTTCCGCTTCCTCAGTTACGGAGACTCATCGATATTAATTGATAATTGACAATTGATAATTGACAATGAAAGATAATAACGAAGAAATGTTTCCTGTAGTAGATGAGAACGGGAATATCATAGGAGCTGCGACGAGAGGCGAATGCCACTCCGGGAAGAAACTGCTCCACCCTGTTGTTCATCTGCATGTGTTCAACAGCGAGGGGGAACTATATCTGCAGAAACGTCCCGAATGGAAAGACATACAACCCGGGAAGTGGGACACTGCCGTGGGCGGTCATGTGGATCTTGGAGAGTGTGTTGATGATGCTCTGAAACGAGAAGCGAAAGAGGAACTCGGAATAAAAGATTTCAATGCAGAACAGATTACTTCGTATATTTTTGAGTCGGAACGGGAAAAAGAACTTATATTTGCATTCAAAACCGTGACCGATTCAGATATTACCCCTTCAGACGAACTCGACGGAGGCAGATTCTGGACTCTCGCCGACATAAGGAAGAATATCGGCAAAGGGGTGTTCACACCTAATTTCGAGAATGAGATAAAACGTATAAATCTAATATAAAACGACTATGAGAAAAATCTTTTTCACACTGCTCACGATGCTT
>DEJD01000004.1:3011-3526 GCA_002353215.1 Prevotellaceae bacterium UBA2757 | reverse complement strand
GGTACTCGTGGCGACGGAAGCAACGGACAGTGGGGTTGGGGATTCTATGCACACGAATACTATGATGCCGACAAGATAACAGTCGAGAATCTTGCACTCGGCGGAACCTCTCCTCGCACATTCTATCGCGAGTTGTGGGCTCCTATCGCAGCAGCAATCCGTCCGGGCGACTATGTATTTTTGGAACTTGGACACAACGACAACGAACCTAAGAATCAGGTGCGCGAACGTGCTTCATATAAGCCAGACGGAGTTCTCAGCATCGCAGAGGATTCTATCGTTCGCATCAATAAGCGCACAAACAAGATGGACACCATCTATACATTCGGAGGTTATACTCGCCGTTTCATCAACGAAGTACGTGCAAAGGGCGGTATTCCTGTGCTCTTCACGCTCACTCCGCGCAATGCTTACGAAGCAGACGGAAAGACTATCCAACGCAAACTATCCGACTTCACTCCTGCCATCTTCGCCATCGGCAAGGAGATGTGTGTTCCGGTTATCGACCTGAACGA
>DEJD01000004.1:2721-2939 GCA_002353215.1 Prevotellaceae bacterium UBA2757 | reverse complement strand
GATAAGATTCACTCTTCTGCCTTCGGAGCTATGATGAATGCCCGCAGTGCTGCGGAAGGCATCGCTGCTTCAAACGACCCGCAACTCGTACGTCTTAAGTCATTCATGAACGACAGAGTGAAACCAAAGCGCTGTGACCAGAAACGCGAAAAGGGCAAGCCAATGGTATTCCTCTGTGGCGACTCTACTGGTAAGAACGAAGACAAGAATCCTGACGG
>DEJD01000004.1:1916-2602 GCA_002353215.1 Prevotellaceae bacterium UBA2757 | reverse complement strand
GGTGGTATCGACAAGCAGAAAGAGCGCGGAGTAATCGCAACAGACAAAGACACATGCCACGTTTACCATATGGCATCAAACGGCAAGTATAAGGTCATCTATTCGTTCGGTTGGTATATCCGCAAGATGGTTCGCGATGCCCAGGAGAAAGGTGCTACACCTATCATCCTCAGTTTCACTCCACGCAACGAGTGGCATCAGGGCAAGGGTGAAGTACGAGGCACTTTCTACCCTGTAAACGAAAAGGCAAACAAAGAGTATATCGAACGTCGCAACGACAAGTATATCCCTGCTTGGGACAAGGCTATCGCAGAGGAGAATGGTGTTGCATTCGTAGATGTACATAACATCACTGCTGATGCTCTTGACAAACTCGGCAAGGAAAAGGCTGCCGCTTATTTCAACCACGACCACACTCACACATCTCTGAAGGGTGCTCAGCTCAACGCAAAGAGCGTAGCTAAGGGACTTAAAGCAATCAATCATCCAGCTGCAAAACTGCTGAAATAAAACACAAATATAATGAATTTCCAGATTAAGAACCCCGAAAACGAAGGGGGCATGAACGAGCGCATAAAAAGACTGCGCAAACAATGTTTCGACACTCCAACCACACTGAGCATTGAACGTGCTCTGATTGAAACTGCATTCTACAAGGAAAACTACGGCACTATGCCTGTGGCAGT
>DEJD01000004.1:623-1846 GCA_002353215.1 Prevotellaceae bacterium UBA2757 | reverse complement strand
GTGCCTACATTCCCCGAACTGACTTGTCACTCGGTAGAAGACCTGCACACACTGAACAGTCGTGAACTGCAGCGCTACACCATCAGTCAGGAGGATATCGACACATACGAAAAGGAAGTGATTCCTTACTGGAAAGGCAAGACCCAGCGCGAACGCATCTTCAATCATGTTTCGAAGGAATGGGAAGAGGCTTATCATGCCGGAGTATTCACAGAGTTCATGGAACAGCGTGCAGCCGGACACACTGCTATGGACGGCAAGATGTACCACACCGGTCTGCTCGACGTGAAAGCCCGTATCGAGAAGAAGATTTCCGAACTCGACTATATCTACGACCCGGAAGCTACCGACAAGCAACAGGAACTGGAAGCTATGGCTATCTCATGTGATGCAGCTATTCTCTTTGCAGAACGTCACGCAAAACTGGCTGAGGAGATGGCAGCAAAGGAAACCAATCCGCAGCGTAAGGCTGAGTTGGAGAAGATTGCAGATGTATGCCACTGGGTACCTGCACATGCTCCACGTGACCTCTGGGAGGCTATTCAGATGTATTGGTTCGTACACCTGGGCACTGTAACAGAACTGAACGGTTGGGACAGTATGAACCCAGGACATATCGACCAGCACCTATACCCATTCTACAAGAAGGGTATCGAAGACGGCACCCTGACACGTGACAAGGCAAAGGAACTCATCTCTTGTCTTTGGATAAAATTCAACAACCAGCCAGCACCTCCAAAGGTAGGTGTTACAGCGTTGGAATCGGGTACTTACAACGACTTTACAAATATCAATATCGGAGGTATTGACAAGTACGGCAACAGTGCTACCAACGACATCTCATATATGATTCTGGAGATTCAGGAAGAACTGCACGAACTGCAGCCAGGACTCTCTATCCATATTGCTGAGAATACTCCTGACGACTTCCTGATGGCAGGACTGAAGGTGATTCGTCAAGGTCACGGTTATCCTTCTGTGTTCAATCCTGATACCTATGTAAAGGAAATGACACGAGCAGGAAAGACCCTCGAAGACGCACGCGAAGGCGGTTGTTCCGGTTGTATCGAAGTGGGTGCATTCGGTAAGGAAGCATACCTGCTGACAGGTTATCTGAACACTCCGAAGATTCTGGAGATTACCCTCAACAACGGTTACGACCCAATAGCAAAGAAACAACTCGGTCTGAAGACAGGCGACCCTCGCACCTTCACCAGTTTCGA
>DEJD01000004.1:0-500 GCA_002353215.1 Prevotellaceae bacterium UBA2757 | reverse complement strand
GAGAAGGGCAAGGACTACTACAGTGGTGGAGCCCGTTACAACACTACATATATCCAGTGTACCGGTTTGGGAACAATCACCGACTGTTTCACGACAATCAAGAAGCATGTCTTTGAAGACCATCGCTACACAATGGATCAGATTCTTGCGGCTTGCGACAAGAACTTCGAAGGTGAAGAACAGATGCGCCAGTATATTCGCAACCATACTCCGTTCTTCGGTAACGATGATGAATATGCCGACACTATCGCAGTGAAGGTATATAACGACCTTGTCGATGCTATCGAAGGTCGTCCTAACACACGTGGCGGTCAGACCCATCTGAATATGCTCAGCACCACTTGCCACAACTACTTCGGTTCTGTGTGCGGAGCAACTCCTAACGGCCGTTTTGCACATTTCGCAATCAGCGACGGCACATCACCTGCTCACGGAAGTGACAGCCACGGACCTACAGCTGTGATTAAGTCGCTCGGTAAACTCGACCAGACCAAGAGTGG
>DEJD01000049.1:5647-5982 GCA_002353215.1 Prevotellaceae bacterium UBA2757 | reverse complement strand
TTTTTTTGTTTAATTAGTTTTTAATTAAATTATTTCTGTTCCATTCATGGGTCATTCATGATAATTTCTGTTTTAAAAATAATTCCGTTCATGATAATTATTGTTCTAACAGACATTCCGTTGATGTTTATTTAGTTCAAGAATTAAGCATTTTTGTTCCATTCATGGGCCATTCATGATAATTCATGTTTAAAAAACATATACTATTCATGAAAAAAAAATCACTTTATTACAGCTTTCACGTTTGTAATCATGTTCTTGTGGTCGTCGTCGGGTGTGAGGAGATTCGATGTCAGCGAAATGTCGCCTGACTTGGTCTTGGTTGAGAACGAACC
>DEJD01000049.1:4033-5634 GCA_002353215.1 Prevotellaceae bacterium UBA2757 | reverse complement strand
GAATAGACTATGATGCTTGCCTGATAGAGCGTTGCTTCAACCATAACCTTGTATGTGCCCTTCTTCACAGCCTTGCCGTTCTGGTCGGTGAAGTCCCAGGTGAAGGTCTGTGTGCCGTCTGCCTTTGGAGTAGCCCCAGTGAAAGCGTCCACCTGTTCGTCAGTTAGGTTGTTNNGCCTTTACTGTCTTTACCCACAGAGGTACGCAATTAGGACGTTTCTGGTATCCGCGCATTGGTTCCTCATTTCCTCTCGTGCGTCCTTTGGTTGTATAAGATGTAACGAAGAGAGTCTTTACCACCTCGCCCTTCTCGTTTTCAATCCAAACGGCATACTGGTTAGAACCAGGGCCGCTTTGACGCTGATAGTCAAATGACACTTCCAGAATCTTTCCCTGAGCCATGACGGGCATTGCCATCATCACGGCTGCAATAGCTGTAGCAATAAACTTTTTCATAAACTGTAGATTTTTAGTTTTTAAGAAATATTCCACAAATGTAGATATTTCTTTTCAATTATCAGTACATTTGCAATCGGATTTATTTAATCATACTAATCTATGGTATTGTTATATCTTTTAGTGTTATTATTTTGCAGTCCGCTTTCTGCTTTTGCCGAGGACGTGAGTGTGACTAATCCGTTGCTCTATTCCGATGTGCCCGACCCGGATGTGATTTGTGTGGGGAAGGATTACTATATGATAAGTACCTCAATGCACATGTCGCCCGGAGCACCCATTATGCATTCACGAGATATGAAACACTGGCAGACTGTCAGTTATGTGTTTGATACATTGAATGAGAGTCCTGCCAACGACCTTGAAGGTGGAAATATATACGGCAAGGGACAATGGGCTGCATCGTTGCGATACAGTAAAGGCGTGTATTATGTTTTCTTCGGCACAGGCAGACATTCGTACGTTTATACAACTGCCGACCCTAAAGGTAAGTGGACTTTGAAGACAAAGTTGAAGCGGTACTACCACGATGCTTCGTTACTGGTTGATTCAGACGACAAGATATATCTGGTGCATTGCATGGGCGGAGCTCTGTATGTAAAGCAGTTTACCGATGACATGCAGGGATTCACTGACGGAGATGGAAATGGTACGAAAATCATTTCCATCAAAGAAAGGGCTCTGCACGAGGGTGTGCATGCTTATAAAATTGATGGAAAGTATTACATGACTACCATATGGTGGCCAGCAGGGGGAATACGCACAGAACTCTGTTTCCGTTCCGACAACCTTATTGGACCGTACGAACGCAAGACTATCCTTTGTGATGACCTTGGTTTCCCTCATCATGGTGTGGCACAAGGTGGTATTTGGCAAGCTGCAAATGGACAGTGGTATGCCATGCTCTTTCAGGACCATGAAGGAGTGGGGCGCATTCCGTGTCTGCTGCCATGCAGATGGGTGGATGGCTGGCCTGTGCTCGGGGATGAGAACGGAAAGGCACCTACACATTTCGTTATTCCGGGAGTGAAGGAAAAGGGTGGTGCGACCATCGTTTGCAGTGATGATTTTTCTGACTCAAAACTCAATCTTGCTTGGCAGTGGAACCACAATCCGAATGATGCTCTCTGGAGCCTTACGGAGCG
>DEJD01000049.1:2789-3977 GCA_002353215.1 Prevotellaceae bacterium UBA2757 | reverse complement strand
ACACTTACTCAGCGTACTATGGGACCGCGATGCGAGGGTACTGTGCGCATGGATGTAAGCAGGATGCTGCCTGGCGACCGTGCTGGACTGCTCGCGTTCTGTTCACAACCTGGAGGACTGACTATTGTAAAGACCGAGGATGGTTATCTGTTGCAAATGAGCGACCGCGGAGAAGTAAGGGCACAAGAACCGCTGTCTGCTACCGAGGTGTGGCTGCGGATGAGTTGCGACTTCACTACCGACACTGCCACTTTTTATTATAGTACTGATGGAAAGGAATTTTTGCCTCTCGGCACTCCGTTCCATATGATTTTCAGTATGGACCATTTTACTGGAAATAAGTTCGCCATATTCAACTATGCAACCCAATACTCTGGTGGCTATGTTGACGTGGATAGCTTTGAGTTTAACTTAAAATGAATATTTATATTTAAATGAAATACAAATTAATATGAATGTAAAAGATATTTACTTAGCAGGAGGATGTTTCTGGGGAACGGAACATTTCTTCAAGCAGATTGAGGGAGTTGTGGAAACAGAAGTGGGATTTGCCAACGGGCATACCGACAATCCGACTTATAAGGAAGTATATACCGACCAGACGGGCTATGCCGAGACCGTACATGTGAAGTATAATCCCGAGGTGGCAAGTTTGGAGTTTCTCCTGCGCATGTTTTTCAAGGCAATCGACCCTGTGAGCCTGAATAAGCAGGGACATGATGAGGGCACTCGCTACCGTACAGGCATTTACTACACCGATGCAGCAGATGTGGACGTGATAAACAAGGTTTTTGATGAGGAGCAGCGTCAATACGACCAGCCGATTGCTGTAGAACGTCAACCACTTGACCGTTTCTACACTGCTGAAGAATACCATCAAGATTATTTAGATAAAAATCCTACCGGCTACTGCCACCTGCCCGAAGCGCTGTTCGAATTTGCACGGAAAGCGAAAGATGTAAGAAGTAAGAAGTAAGATGGCTGATGTAAGGTGATAGTTTACCGTTTACAGGTTTTCGTTTTCGTTATCGTTTAAAACCCTCGCTCTGCCCAGTCGCCGCGGTCAAGGTTTCTGTATCCGATGGCTTCTGCAATGTGGGGAGCTTGAATGTTTTCGCTGCCTTCAAGGTCAGCAATGGTGCGGGCTACCTTTAATATTCTATTGTAGGCTCTGGCTGAGAGTTTCAG
>DEJD01000049.1:141-2709 GCA_002353215.1 Prevotellaceae bacterium UBA2757 | reverse complement strand
TTGCCCAGTCCTACTTGCTTGGGGAGGGCGCTGAAACGTTTCTCTTGAATATTTCTCGCTGCAATGACTCTTTCGCGAATGGTGGCAGATGATTCGCCTGGCTTCATCTTAGAGAGTTTTGCGAAAGGCACGGTCTGTACTTCACATTGTATATCGATGCGATCAAGCAGTGGTCCGCTTATCTTGTTCATGTAGCGCTGAATCTGTCCCGGGGTGCAGACGCACTGGTGCAGGGCATCGCCATGATAACCGCATGGACAGGGGTTCATGGATGCTACGAGCATGAATGAGCAGGGGAGAGTGAAGTTGTAGCGGGCACGGGAAACGGTTATGATTCGATCCTCAAGTGGTTGACGTAGGGTTTCCAACACGCTTCGATTGAATTCAGGCAACTCATCAAGAAACAGCACCCCATTATGCGCAAGACAGATTTCACCAGGCATAAATGTATTTCCGCCACCTACGAGTGCAACATCAGAAACTGTGTGGTGGGGTGCACGGAAGGGACGCTGACTGATGAGCGATGTCTCTTTTTGCAGTTTTCCTGCTATACTGTGTATCTGTGTGGTCTCCAGACTCTCGTGGAGCGAGAGAGGGGGAAGAATGGAGGGCAGTCGTTTTGCCATCATACTCTTTCCACAACCGGGACTGCCTACAAGAATGATATTGTGTCCACCAGCCGCCGCCACTTCGAAGGCACGTTTCACGTTTTCCTGTCCTTTTACGTCTGCAAAGTCCAGAGAATAGTTAGTCTGGTTGGCGAAAAACTCCTCTCGGGTGTTCACAACAGTTGGTTGAAGGGTGGATTGCCCGCAGAGGAAATCGGTCACTTCGTTCAGTTTCCGTATGCCATAAACAGCTAAGTTATCTACAACAGCGGCTTCGCGTTCGTTTTCCTTTGGTACAAAAAGATTCTGGATGCCCATGCTGCGTGCTTTTATAGCAATGGGGAGTGCTCCCTTTATTGGCATTACGGTGCCGTCGAGTCCCAGTTCACCGATGAACATAGAGTGATTTAGCATCTCGCGGTCAAATTCGCAGGTGTCGTATGATGATAAAACTCCGATGGTGATGGGCAGGTCAAGTCCTGTGCCTTCCTTTTTTAAGTCGGCAGGAGCCAGGTTTACAACGATAGAACGTTTGCTGAGCTGGAATCCGTTAAGGCGGAGTGCTGCAAATACTCGTTCCTGACTCTCCTTGACTGCGTTGTCAGGAAGTCCGACAATGGTAAATCGTGGTTGTAATCCCGCACTGAAGGAATCAACTTCTACCTTAATTGGAATGGCCTCAAGCCCTTGCAGTGTGGCACTATTTATTTGTGATAACACGTCAGGTCAGTTTATAATTTAAGGCGAAGTTATGCATAATATTTTACACAGCCATGAAAAAGAAAGAAAAACTATGAGACTGTGGAACTTTAAGGCTGATATACAAAAAAAATGCGTACCTTTGCAACCAGATTCCATCTTACGGTACGTAAGCGATAAGCAGAATGAACAAGAAAACTCCTCACATATTCCTTGTGATTATACTTCTCCTGTGTTCTCTTGTGATGAGGGCAGAGGAGCCGATTGTCGAGTTTGAAGGCAACAAATACACTATCCATGTGGAGCAGCTGAATCCTGACAGGGAGATGACTCTGCTCGACGTGCTGCATATGTGTCCCGAACTGATGTCCACTGACGGCAAGTCGCTCACTACAAATTATCTGTTGAGTTCCGATGATATCATGCTTGGAGTGGATTACGAACCTCTGCTCGAAGGCATCAAGGCATGCGACCTCAGCGAAGTGGTGGTGTGCACATACGGTGCTGTGAACAATGCCATGGACGGCACTTTGGGCTCCATCGACCTTCACTTTAAAGAGGGCAGGGGACTGTCGGGCAAGGCATCCGTCAGCGGAAGTACCTACGGCAACGGGCAACTCTTTACTAACATAACCCACGAGAGCGACAAACTCGCCATCCG
Source organism: Prevotellaceae bacterium UBA2757 (assembly GCA_002353215.1). Next base: position 741 of record DEJD01000049.1, on the reverse strand, counting down.
CGGTTTCGCTCAGGGCGGACTGCTCTATGGCAAAGCTGATCCTATATCGGGCGGTACTGTAAAATCTGACAAAAAGTTGGAAAACGTCATGCTCTTCGTTGATTGGAAAGTTACCGAACGCGATCTGCTGACGCTGAAACTCCAGCAGGGCTATAATAAACAGAACGACAAAACTGAAACTCCCGACTTAGATAGCGATGACATTACTGTCCGTCAGCGATGGGGCGAACTCTCCGCTACCTATGAGCGCACTCTCAACGACAATGAAGCATACCTCTACATTGAGTCCGGCTTCAACTATGACAAGAGCGACCTTTCCGAAATGGATGCCCAGATTGCAGTGCCATGGTGGATAGGCGAGGTAGGCATTCCCCTCTTCCGCAAGTCGCTCATGCTCACAGCAGGCTACGAAGGAGGCTATACCAATATATGGTATCCTTATTCGCTTCGTGAACAGATACTCAACAACGACCTATACCTCATGCTCGACTTCAAAAAGGGACCGTGGATTCTTAGTATTGGAGACCGTCTCCGTCACAACACCTTCTGGGACAAACACTACGACGAGGAACCCCGATACCTGTGGTCGTACAACCGCTT
>DEJD01000049.1:0-128 GCA_002353215.1 Prevotellaceae bacterium UBA2757 | reverse complement strand
GACCACGCTTTCCATGCCAGTGCAGGCTTTCGTGCAGGGCGTCACTTCGTGCAGGGCATATTCAGTCGCAGTTTCTTCAACCCCACACCCAGCGAATTCCATTTCTTTCTCGAATCCACTTCTCAGCA
>DEJD01000103.1:6900-7993 GCA_002353215.1 Prevotellaceae bacterium UBA2757 | reverse complement strand
TTAGCGATGAGAGGTTAGAGGTAGGAATAGTTTACCATTTCAAGGTTTCAGTTTGTCGTAGTCTGTGGTTCCTACAATGATTCGGGGTTTGGATTTGTATTTGCTGCTAAGCAGGTTGCGATGCTCATCGGTCCATTCAGATGAGATGCCTGCAAGGTAGAGCAGGATTTGTGGTATGTCGTCGGTCAGGAATGGTTTGTGCTGTGAAGCAATGATGTTGGAGAGTATTTCCGGGTGGTTCTCGCGGTATGTCTGCGAACACCATATCCACATGGGTACCTGAAATTCGTTTTTGGCTTGCAGCCATTCAGGTGTCTGGAATAAACGCCCGTGTATTTGTAGGTCGTCATGTACTTCTTCTCCATGATCACTTACGTAAAGTACGATGGCATCTTCCTGTTCGAAGTATGAGAGCAGCTTGTCAACAACAAGGTCGTTGTATCGGGTTGCATTGTCGTATTGACAGACTATTTTTCGAGCTTCGTCGGTTAGGTCACGATTTGAATAGTCCTGCTCGGTAAATACAGCAAGTGTGTCTGGGTATTTGGTGCTGTAGTCGAAGTGCTGACCATTCAAGTGAACGATGTCGAGTGTGTGGGAGATGCCTGGATGGTCTTTTTTATAGTCTTCAAACTGTCCGATCAGTCCCATGTCGTGGTATGACCCATGTCTGTTGCGGAAGGAGAAGAGGGCGTTGCTCAGTTCTTTGTCTGCCAGGAAGAAGTTGCCCATCTGGTTTGTGACCCCACCTGTGAACATATTGGAGACATACTGGTTGGAGAAGAAGGTGACTGTGTATCCGCTTTTCCTGAAGAGTATAGGAAAGAGGGGGTAGGAGGTGACGGAGTTTTTGGAACTCTGATTCCATAGTGAGAACATGTCGAGAAAGACGTTGCTTGTTATGTTCCAAGGGGTAACAGCATCGTAGAAGAGGAAGAGTTCTCCGTTGTTTTTCCGCTTTTCCTGCAGGGGTGTTGTAGGCAGGTGGTAGCCGTAGAGTGAGGAATGGTGTTTGTTATAGCTTTCACCGATGAACAGTACAATATGTGGGGATTTGAACGAACAGCTGTCGGGGTCTGCGGAAATGGTAGAT
>DEJD01000103.1:6324-6778 GCA_002353215.1 Prevotellaceae bacterium UBA2757 | reverse complement strand
GTAGAGTCGGGATTGCCTGCTTCAAGAAAGAGCTGTATGTATTTGTATGCCGGATGTGCTTCGAAAAGAAAACAGAAGGCTATCGATGCTTTCCACATGCATCCGAGTTTCCAATTTCTGTTTGCCGGTATTCTGTTGTTCAACCATAGTGCGATAGGTAGGAGCAGCATCAGTAGGAAGGTGGCTGCTATACGCCATTGTTTCACTACATAGAATCCGATGAACATGGAGATGAATTCGCTCGTTTCTCGTCTGTTGCTCAGAAATACGTTGTTCAGTATCTGGGAGTTGAGATGGGAGTAGAGGAATGATATGCAATAGGCATCGAAAAGTGTGAAGAGAAGAAATGTTTCGCCAATGAGCAATTGTACGGCATAGCGCCATTTGCCAGGCAGAAACGATGATGGCCAACTGAGCAGGAAGGCAGTAACTGCTGCTGCTGAAAGCAAATGAA
>DEJD01000103.1:0-6284 GCA_002353215.1 Prevotellaceae bacterium UBA2757 | reverse complement strand
CAGGCTGCCATTATTGTAAAGAAAAGTACTCTGTACTTCAAATCAGATTATTTTTTTGTGAGTTCGAATTCATTCTGTCCGTAGCCAGTCATACTAAAATACAGTTTGCCATTTCTCAGTTGGAAATATACTGTCATAGTCCTATCCTTAGAGAATTCTCGGTCACCCTGCTGGACGACAGCATATCCTTTTGTTTCTGACTCTTTTACAAATGTGAAGTTGCCTCTTATAGTCTCAGTGCCATAAGAACCCTCTTCGTAACGAACCCAATATCCTGTCTGGTCGTTATTGATAGTGATATCCATTTTAGCACCATCTACATAGCCTGTCCATGTACCGTAGAGGCCTGTGCTTGGATTGGAACCGCTGCCGCCGCTACTGCCTTCTTTTGTAAGAACCCAAGTAGAACCCAGTCCGTAGCCTTCTTCATAGATGTACATCTTGCCGTCCTTCAGTTCATAGAACATAATTTTTGTTTGAGTTCCAGAGTAGCTGTTTTCTATAGTGACAGTTGCTATACCTCTGGTGCTTGTCTCCTTAGTATATGAGAAAACACCTCTGTATTCTCTTTGACCTGAACTGGACTGCTCGCGGCGAATCCATTCTCCTTGTCCGTTTCCCTTGTAGATGAGCTCCATGTTTGCTCCGTCAATAATTCCTTTCCATGTGCCTTCAACAACTGCAGGGTTGCTTGAACTGCCGCCGCCATTGCCGCCATCGTTTTTGTTGTCGTCAGAACCGCAGGCGATAAATCCGATACTGAGCACAGCTGTCATCATGACAGTCAGCATGCTCCAAAATAGTTTCTTTTTCATAAAATTTGAAATTTAAGTTTTGGTAATTTAAAATAGTTGGTAATGATTACTTGTTAGTAATTTTAATTATCGCCGCAAAGATATTGGACTTTTAACATATTACCAAATGTTTTTACTAAAATTTCTTTACTGTCTCGGCTCCGAAGTAGATGCCGGCTTCGCGAGGCTGGTTGTATCCGACGTTTTCGGTAGCTACGCTGAGACGGTAGATGATGTCGTGCATCCAGCAGGGGAAGCGGTAGGAGGTAGGAATGGTGGTGGTGTAGATGCGGAGTTCGGTATTTTCACGATTGCGAACTATCACTTCTTCACGCCAGTCGCCAAGGATGTCGGCTGCAAGACATGGGTTGGATTTGCTGCCGTTGTTGAACTGACAACCGTCGAATCTTTGGATGAGGTCCATCCTTTCGGCTTTCCAGTTGAATTTGCTGATTTCGTTATGGTCGAGCATTTCACGCAGAGGGTCGCCATCCCACCATACTGCGGAGTTCTGAGGTACCCAGAAAGCGGTCGGGTGGAAGGTGCCCGTGGTGTCGTAATAGCCACGCTGAGAGGCTGACCACATCTCTACTCCAGGATAACGGGGGTCTATGTCGGCTGCCATTCCGCGACCTACATCCATCTTGGATGGTATCTGGAAGATGATGCGTCCTGTGCGGGCATCACGGAAGTCGCTTCCGTCACGTTTGTTTTCATGTACATCCCATACCTGCAGGTGTGTGGAGTCGGGGTAGAAGGGCATGAGGTGGATGGCGTCGCCATGTCCCATACCGGTTGTATATAAACCTGTTCCGTCGTTGTCAACTGCCATTGAACCGTAGGTGATTTCGTCGCATCCGTCACCATCTACATCGCCTACGCGCAGGTTGTGGTTGCCTTGTCCGGAGTAGGGAAGTGCCTTGCAATTGGCAGCCTGACGTTCCTTGTCGATTTTCTCGGAGTCGAAGAGCCAGCGCAATTTGAGGGCTTTCCCGTCAAAGTCGTAAGCTGCAAGGTAGGTCTTGGTGTAGTAACCGCGACACATGACTGCAGAGGGGTGTACTCCGTCGAGGTATGCTACACAGGCAAGGAAACGGTCGCAACGGTTTCCGTATGTGTCGCCCCAGTCGCCTACATTTCCGCGTGGTGGCTGGTAATCGACGGTGCTGAGTGCTTTTCCTGTTTTTCCACTGAACACGGTAAGGTATTCGGGACCGGAGAGTATGCGACCTACTATGCGGCGCTGACGACCTGCACGTTTGCCGACGATACGGTTGTTGATGACTTCGTTTGTACGGTAGTCGGCTGCTGAGTCGCCAATGACGGTTCCGAGTCCGTCGCGAGTGCCGTCGGCTGTCTTACAGATGACTTCTGCACAGCCGTCGCCGTCGAAGTCGTAAACAAGGAATTGTGTATAGTGGGCTCCGGCACGAATATTAGGACCGAGGTCTATGCGCCACTGAAAGGCACTGCCTGTAGTGGAGGGTGTGCCGATGCCGGGTATCTTATAGCAGTCGAGCAGTACGTTGCCGGTGTATCCGTCGTGAGAGTTGTCGTGGGCATTGGTGGGTTCCCACTTGATGATGATTTCGTAGTCGCCATCACCATCTATATCGCCTACACTCGCATCGTTTGCTATGTAGTTGTACTGGCGTCCGTCGGGTGTGGTGCCGGCAGAGGGTGTGCGAAGCGGTATGGTGAGATAGGAGGATGATGGCTGAGAAAGAAGGAATGTTGCATCCTGACGGCCTGATTCTTTTCCATTGTCAACAGTGGCTATGCGATAGCTGACGGATTTGTTGCCCGATGCCTTCACCTTATAGAATGTAGTGGAGGTGACGGGGGTGCGATTGAGCAGTCGTCCGTCGGCATATATATTAAAAGATGTGGAAGGACTGTCGGATGAGAGCAGTCGCCACGATATGATGACACTGTCGGCCTGGCGCACACAAACAAGTCCGCGAGAGAGACGTTCGGTCTGAATGCGAGACATGTCATATGCTGGCTGTCCCTGTGCGATTGTAGCCCAGAGCACGAAGAATAAGGTCAGGATGTTTTTCATGATTAATGTGGTTTGATTTGAGAAATCTCTTCGAAGATGTTGTATTCTCTGTAACCGCCATCGCTTTGTTTGTTGCCCCGCTTATATTCGAGCGGACTGCAGTCTACAAGGTTCTTGAACCACTTGCCAAAGTAAGACTGGTTGGGGAAGTGGAGTTCGATGGATATCTCGCGAACGGTCTTGCTGGTGGTATTGAGCTGACGTTTTGTTTCACTCAGCAGTGCTGCTGTAATCCAGTCGCTCGGCACTTTGCCTGTCTTTTCCTTGATGATGGCTGAAAAGTAACGAGGTGTGAGACATTGCTGACGGGCATAGAAGCTGACGTCGTGCTCGTCTCTGAATGACATGTACAATTGCTTGATGAATTTCTGCAACACTTCGTCTTTACGGTTGTAAACCGCCTTGTCGTTGATGAAGTGGGTGTAGCAGGAAACAATGCCAAGCATCAGACTGTTGCCAAGAAGGTGAATCTGCTGGCGCACTATTTCGCGTATAGGCGAGTGTTGCCATTCCTGCAGGTTGTGCGACTCAACCTCGAACCGGGTGATGATAGCTGAGAGCAGCTCGATGTAGGTTACGAGGTTCTTGACTTGCGAAGGCATGAGTTTGGTGTAGGGATTCTGACGGATAAGGAATAATCCGTTAAAATCGCTCACCTTGTTTAGCAGTGGCTGGATGGTTTCGAGGTTGCAGCTGATGATGATTCCCTCGAGGTCAGGCTCATGCTGTAGGATGCGTAAAACACTGTAAGAAAAATAAACGGTAACTGATCCCGGCTCAATGGTGTATTCTTTTCCATTGAGGGTAATCACTCCGCCACCCTTGGTACAGATTAGAGCGCCAGTGCGGTCTATCTGCACGGGTTCCGTTTCGGCTCCAAGAATGTTGTTGTTGTTCGTGGAGTCGACTCTTCTGATTCGAATGCGTTCGTTGTCCACGGGAGATAATGTTTAAAGGTTAAAGGTTAAAGTTGGTTGCCGCCTTCGTTACGACAAGATTTCGAGGCAGCGTTATTTCGAGATTTTGAGGCGGCGAGAATTAGGCTTTCTCTTCTTCTTTGAAGGAGGTGATGCCTGCTGCGATGAGGAGGTTGTACCAAGAGAGTACTTTGCGCATGTCGTTGATACGTACGCGATCGCGGTCGTAGTTGGCAAGTGCCTTAGTGAAGAAGGCTACGATTTCGTCGTCGGATGCTTTCTTTGGTGAGAGATCGACTGCTTTTGCTTTGTATGCCTTGCTGATGTTCTCAAATACTTCTGAGAGTTTTACTTCACTGTCGTCATCTGTATAGATTGAGATGTCGCCCAGAGATACGACGCGTTCTGAGTTGAATACAGGCATACGGCGTTTCTGAGCATCAACTGTTTCTACGATGAGGTTGTTGTTGCCACGAGTGATGAGTTTGTAAAGTCCTGGCTTGCCAGATATTACGAGAATTGTTCTAAGCATGATGTTTCTTGTTTTTATTGTTCAAATATTCTATTAAGTGTTTCAGTTCGGAATCGATGTCGGAAGTAGGGTCGTTGTTCAGCGTGTAGTCGGCAAGCGAACGGGTAGTGTCGGCAGACTGCTGCTGCGCCATGCGGGAACGAATGTGTTCTGCATCGGTCTTGTCACGTTCTACTGCTCGTTGTATCCTTACTGCTTCATCTGCAAAGACGAATACTGTTGCATCCATAGCTGTATGGAATCCGGCTTCGAAGAGTATGGCACTTTCAACAAAACAGACGGATGACTGTTGTCGGCTGTACCAGGACTGCATGTCGCGAAAGACTGCAGGGTGGACTATATTGTCAACGAGCCGTGCATTCTCTTTACTGTGAAAGAGGAAGCCGGCAATGACGGGTTTGTTCAGTCCGTTAGGTGTGTAGGCCTCTGTGCCAATAAGGTCTATGAGCTGACGGCGCAAATCAGGGTTGGTCTGCATCAGTTGTTTGGCTGCATCGTCACACTGATATACAGGATAGCCTATTGCTTCAAGTTTATGACAGACGAACGACTTGCCGCTGCCAATTCCCCCTGTGATGCCTACTAACATAATTATTATTATAATGAACGACTGTACTATTCAAGTACTTGTTCTATCACATATTCAATCTGCTCGGGAGATATGCGCACATGACTCACATAATCGGGTTTTGAACGCAACTGAAGTGAGCATTTCTTGTTTTCGCTTTTCAAGTCGTTATAGTCAACAACGACTACGAAGTCGCGAGGCGATATCTTATTTATCATCGACGAACTCACATGGAACGATACCTGTGCCTTGGACGGGAAGGTGCGCAATACCTTATTGGCAGGTATGTTTTCACAATAGATAGGTACTTCGACTGTCTTCTCTGTAAACAAATCGACGCATACTTTCAAGTGTACCGAATCGGGTATTACCTTAATGCCTACAGAGGTCTGCAGGGCTATGTCGGTAGAAAGTGTGTCTTCGAGGTTCTGGTATTCCTGCTTCACAGTGCTAACCTCCATTATGCTGTCGAGCAGGTAGATTGGAGCAATGACATCTACCGAGTCGGGCTCTACATCTATACCACATATCAGATATTGCGGATGTGGGGTCAGTGTGCCATTGAAGACAACCGGAACCCGCTTGACAAGTCCGTTGGAGTAGTAGATTTCCAGAGAACCGGGTAGGGAAGACACATAACGGATTCCGTTGCCGAAGTCTTTCTGTGTGAGTCGCTTCCACAAGTTGCCGTCAAGGATGAGTTTGCTGTTGCTCTTCTCTATGTCGGAAAAGTTGACATTGAGTTCGCGACTGTCTTTCTTTGTCCAGTATTGCAGGATGTTCCAACCGCGTCCCGACACACTGATGCTCACCGTCTTTGGTACTTCAGAGGTGAATATTATCTCCTTGGGTACATTGGTGATATTGAGTGTATAGGTAAGTTGGGTTGTGGTGGTTTCCTGCATTGCCTGCATAAACCAAAAGACTATGGCTACAAGGAGAAAGACAAGAAACACGAGGATGTTGCGCTGGACACGAACCAGACGCAACTTCCTGATAAGTATAGAATATACATTCCGGATGTTTCGAAGTTTCTCCTTGAACATTCCTTTATGGTTTAGTTATGGTTTAGCGCTGTACCTGCTGCTGGCTTGCATCGGCATAGACGAAGTTGCGATCAATCTTGATGCTTACGCCATTGGCAATTTCAATAGTGATGAACTGTTCGCCTTCGTTGAGCGATTTTACTTTTCCATATACTCCACTGGCTGTGATGACATTGTCGCCTACGGCAAGTGAATTACGAAATTTCTCAACCTCCTTCTGACGCTTGCGCTGTGGACGCAGGATGAAGAAGTAGAAGATGACGAACATAAGTACGATCATCAGAATCATTTGCATTCCGCCACCTTGTGGCTGTGCTTGAAGTAATGTGTGCATATTTAGTTTATAGTTTAAAGTTTAAAGTTTA
>DEJD01000058.1:24101-49171 GCA_002353215.1 Prevotellaceae bacterium UBA2757 | reverse complement strand
AGAGTTTTCATTATGCTACTTATTTATAATTTCGCGTAATGTTTCTTCTATAGGCAATGATTTTTAATGGTTAATAATAGGTTTTATGATTATTTTGTACTGTCAGAACAATGTTCTTTGCAAAAAATCGTTGCAAAGAAACACCTTTTGTACATAACTGCCAAATTTTTTAACAAAAAAGTGCATTTTCTGGTAGTTGCATGCCTCGCAGGACGTCTGCCACTGGCATTTTTTTCTTTCCTTCCAGTTGAAGTGTGAGTACGTCCAGAGTGCTGTCTGCAGTCTTTACACGGAGGAATGTCTTTCCATCGGAAGTAATGGTACCTGGAATAATCTGATTGTTCGGAGTACTCTGACTATTCTGATTATTAAGACTGCACTGGTAAATCTTTACTGCTTTGCCAGCCAGAGTGGTCCATGCAGCAGGATAAGGTGAAAGACCTCTTATGAAATCGTATATCTTCTTGCTTGGCTGATTCCAATCTATACGGCATGTATCGCGGAATATCTTAGGTGCGGGAGTAGGTTCTACCTCTTTGATACTGTCTTGAGGTGTGGTCTTGAATGTTCCGTCAATTATGCTGTCGATAGTTTTTGTAACCAGTTGTCCGCTCAGTTCCATTAGTTTGTCATGCACTATCTCCACATTGTCGCTTTCTGCTATTGGAATGCGCACCTGATCAATGATGTCTCCAGTGTCTATTTCGTGTTTTAGCAGGAATGTTGTCACACCGGTTTCTGTTTCTCCGTTTATGATAGCCCAGTTTATTGGAGCTGCTCCTCTGTATTTGGGTAGAAGGCTGGCATGTGCGTTTATAGTTCCGTATTTAGGCATGCTCCACACCACTTCGGGCAGCATTCTGAATGCGACAACCACTTGAAGATCTGCTTTCAGTGCTCTCAACTCCTCTACGAATACCGGGTCTTTAAGTTTTTCGGGTTGCATCACTTCCAGTCCGTGTTCTACTGCATATTGTTTCACAGGACTTGGTTGCAGTACACTTCCGTGTCTGCCCATTGGTTTGTCAGGCATAGTAACCACAGCTACTACATTATACCCACCTTCTACTAATGCTCGCAAACTTTCTACTGCGAAGTCTGGTGTGCCCATATATACTATGCGCAATGATTCTTTTGTCATTCCTGGCTAAATTCTTTAAGTGTTTGTCGGTACGAATTGAAAAGTCCTGCCCGACTGATAAATCCTACGTATTTATTATCTGTATCAACGATTGGTAAGTTCCAAGCATCAGTATCTTCAAACTTTTTTGTAACGGTCTTAAGTGTGTCGTTGATACTAAGGAGTGCAGGTGGTTCTTTCAAGAACGAACGCACTGTATAGTTATGATATAGTTCCGTGCGAAACATCACCATACGAAGTGAGTCGAGCGATACCACTCCGAGGAAGAAACCTGTGTGGTCAACTACAGGGAAAATGTTTCTGTGCGACTTGGCTATTACACCTGTTATCTGACTTAGTTCCATGTCTGGACTCAGAGTCTTGTAGTCGCGTTCGATAAGTGATTCCAGACTTAATATAGTTAGGATGGCTTTGTCTTTATCGTGTGTCAGCAAATCTCCCCTGCGAGCCAGACGCATAGCATATATGCTGTGAGGTTCAAACATGTTTATTACAAGGAAACTGACCACAGATACAATCATAAGTGGAACGAACAGTTTATAACCACCTGTCAGTTCTGCAATGAGGAAGATACCTGTCATCGGGGCGTGCATTACTCCAGACATGAGTCCTGCCATTCCATATAGTCCGCAGTTCTTTGCTGACACATATCCGCCTGCTCCGTACTCAAGACCGAGGGCTGTGTCCCAAATGTGTGCAAATACGAATCCTGCGATACAGCCAAGGAACAAACTAGGAGCGAAGGTTCCACCACAGCCTCCTCCTCCATTAGTTGCTGTTGTTGCAAAAACCTTAAACACAACGACAAGAGTCAGATATAGCAACATGTTGGTTTCTCCACCATAGAACAGAGAGTGACTGGTGATTTCCTCTGCTGATGCATTGTTGATGAGTTGGTTTATCACATCGTAACCTTCACCATACATTGCAGGGAAGAAGAATATAAGTGTACTCAGTACAGTCGCTCCGAGCAGGAATCTATAGAAACGGTTGCTTATTTTGCCAAAGATTTCTTCGAACCAATTCATCATTCTTGTAAAGTAGAGTGATACAAGTCCACAGAGAACTCCGAGCAGGATGCATGCAGGGATGATATCTATAGAAAATTCCTTAGTCAGGTTGAAGTCGAATTGCGGTGATGTGCCGTAAAGGGCATAGGAAACGCAAACCGAAGTGATGCTGGTTGTAAGCAGAGGCAATAGGGAAGCCATGTTCAGTTCCAGCATAAGCACTTCTATCACAAACATAACACCTGCAATTGGGGCCTTGAACACTCCTGCGATAGCTCCTGCTGCACCACATCCTACGAGTAGCATCATTGTGTTTGGTGGCAGGTGGAAACGTTTTCCCAATTCTGAGCCCCATGCCGAACCTGTCAGCACGATAGGTGCCTCTGCTCCCACAGAACCTCCGAATCCGATTGTTATGGCACTTGCTATGATACTCGACCAGCGGTTGTGCGACTTGATTCTGCTCCTGCCTCTTGACATAGCATAAAGAATCTTTGTGACTCCATGACTTATGTCGCCTCGTACTATATATTTTACGAAGAGCATTGTGATGAGGATACCGATAGCAGGATAAACCAAGTATTCCCAGTTCGCTTCACTTTGCTGCACACCGGATGTGAGCAGAAGCTGGATTTCCTTAATTATCCATTTAAGTATGAAAGCAGTTAATCCGGTACACACACCAACCATCACACTTATCATCAGTATAATCTGCTGTTGTGTGTGTCCGCCTTTCAGCCATTCTGTGATAGCATTGGAAAGCGCTATTTGTTTTCTCCTAAATCCCCAAAGCATAATATATAGTTACTTTCTGATTATGGTAAATGCTCCGTTTTCGTCAATCTTTATGATGCTTGAAGGCTTGTGTTTCTCCTTGCATCGCTGGTTGTAGCGCACAACATAATCTACAGCCTCCTTTATTTCATCCGATATCTCGTCAAAGGTTTGTGGAGTCGGTTCTCCGCTTATGTTGGCACTAGTCGATACGATAGGTTTCTGGAATCGGAAGCAGAGTTCCTTCGAGAATTCCTCGCGTGTGATTCTGATACCTGCTGAACCGTCTTCCGCTATGAGGTTCGGTGCAAGTCCTGTAACATTATTATATATAATGGTAAGAGGTTTGTCGCTCATCTCTATAAGATCCCAAGTGACATCAGCCACTCGTCTTACATACCTCGACAATCTGGCTTCGCTGTCAATTAGTGAGAGCATAGCTTTTGAATCCTCGCGTTTCTTTATTTCGTAAATTTTCTTTACGGCTTCTGCGTTCGTGGCATCGCAACCTATTCCCCATACTGTGTCGGTAGGGTAGAGAATTACTCCTCCAGCCTTCATCACTTCTATTGCTTTCTTAACTTCGTCTTGTAGCATGATGTCCTTGTTTAGAAGTCGCTATTAAAGTGGAATCTGATATTCTTGAAGTCCTGTTGAGCCATCTGCAGCACATAGTTTGAGTCGGCAAGGAACACATCGCGTCCGTCCTTGTCCTTTGCCATATACTGGTACTTGCGTTTCTTGAAGGCGTCCAATTCTGCTTCATCATCACTTTCCACCCAACAAGCCTTATATAGTGAAACTGGTTCCCAACGGCATTTTGCATTATATTCGTTTTCCAGTCGGTATTGGATAACTTCGAACTGCAGTTGTCCTACTGTGCCAATCAGTTTTCTGCCGTTGAATTGGTTGATAAACATCTGTGCCACACCTTCGTCCATCAGTTGGTTGATACCCTTCTCCAACTGCTTGGTCTTCATCGGGTCTGCATTCTCTATGTATTTGAACATTTCTGGTGAGAACGAAGGTAAACCCTTGAAATGCAGTTGTTCGCCTTCTGTCAGAGTGTCGCCAATCTTGAAAATTCCATTATCAGGCAAACCGACAATATCTCCTGCCCAAGCCTCGTCGATGGTAGATTTCTTTTGTGCCATGAACTGTGTTGGACTTGAGAAACGCACTGTTTTCCCGTTTCTTACGTGCAGGTAAGGAGCATTTCTGACAAATCTTCCAGAACAAACTTTGCAGAAAGCAGTACAACTGCGGTGGTTTGGGTCGATATTGGCAGTAATCTTGAAGATGAATCCGGTAAACTTGGGCTCATCGGGGTTTACTGTGCGTTCTACGGCAGTTGTAGGTCTTGGATTTGGAGCAATTTCCACGAAACAATCGAGAAGTTCCTGCACTCCAAAGTTGTTCAATGCTGAACCAAAGAACACAGGAGCTATGTCAGCATCCAGATACGTCTGCACATCGAACGGATCATACACACCATCAATCATCTCCAGGTCTTCACGCAGTTTCTGTGCATCCTCTTCTCCAACTCTCTCCTCCAGTTCCTTCGAATTCAAATCTACGTTTACCTTCTCTGTCACAACTTGTTTGTTTGGTGTGAATAGGTTCAGGTTGTTTTCGTATATATTGTAAACACCCTTGAATCGAGCTCCTTGGTTTATAGGCCAACTGAGTGGGCGCACATGTATCTGCAGTTCGTTCTCTACTTCATCGAGCAAGTCAAAAGGATCCTTGCCTTCACGGTCCATCTTGTTTATAAAAACGATTACAGGTGTCTTTCTCATGCGACACACAGTCATCAGTTTTCTAGTTTGTGCCTCCACACCCTTAGCTCCGTCAATAACAATAATTGCCGAATCCACTGCCGTTAGGGTACGGAACGTGTCTTCAGCAAAGTCCTGGTGACCAGGAGTGTCGAGAATGTTAACCTTGTATGGAAGTTCTCCCTCCTTGGCAGGTGGACAATAATCAAACTCCATAACAGAAGTACTTACAGAGATACCTCTCTGCTTCTCTATTTCCATCCAGTCGGATGTGGCTGTCTTCTTGATTTTGTTCGATTTCACCGCTCCTGCCACCTGTATCTGACCTCCGAACAACAATAGTTTCTCAGTCAGAGTGGTTTTTCCTGCGTCAGGGTGTGAAATGATTGCGAATGTCCTTCTTCTCTCAATCTCGTTCATGTAATACCTATTAAATTTGAGGATGCAAATTTACAAGAAACCGTGCTAAATACAAAATAAACGTGTCTATTTTTAAATCTCTGCTTATTACTATAGAATAATTGTGTGCAAACTATAGATATAATGTAAAAGCAACAAAAACCTTTGTTTTTTTTGCGGAGGAAAAAGAAGTGATTACCTTTGTGCGGAATAAAAAAATAAACATAAAAACGAAGCAAGTATGAATGCTATGCAGATAAAGGTTTTACAGGAGTTGAAGGACTATTTCTTCATTGCTGTCGGAGTGATGCTCTATGCCATGGGTGTCACATTGTTTATGTTGCCATATGGACTGACCACAGGTGGTGTGGCTGGTATCTCCTCTATTGTGTATTATGCTACAGGGGTTGAGGTGCAGATAACATACGTTGCTATCAACTCCGTTTTGCTGTTGGTGGCCATAAAGGTGCTGGGTGTAAAGTTTATCATAAAAACCATTTATGCAGTAGCTGTCATGACCTTCTGCCTGTGGCTGTTTCAACGCCTTGCTGAAACGCCCTCACCCGATAATCCTGCTACTAAGATTCTCCCTAAGATTATTGGCGATGAGGCTTTTATGGCTTGCGTGTTGGCTGGTATTGCTGAGGGCTTGGGACTGGCTTTTTGCTTCGAAAATAACGGTTCTACCGGCGGTACTGATATCATAGCACTTATTGTGAATAAGTATCGTCAGATGACACTCGGAACTGTTATTATGGTGTGTGATATTATAATCATTTCATCGTGCTATTTTATTTTCCACGACTGGTATAGAGTTATATATGGTTTTGTGATGCTCATTATTTGTAGTATGACTCTTGATTATGCAATCCGCCGCCGCCACCAGAATGTTCAGTTCATGATATTCTCACGCAATCCGGAGGCTATAGCTGATGCCATAGTGCGGACTGGTCATGGAGTTACAATCCTCGATGGCGTAGGCTGGTTTACCAAAACTAATAGAAAAGTTGTGGTGAGCATTATGCGACTGAGGGATCAAGTGACGATGCTCCGAATGCTGAAAGGAATTGATCCATATGCATTTGTAAGTATGACTGATGCCAGTGGAGTGTGGGGCGAGGGGTTCGATGTCATGAAGGTGAGCCAGAAAGATAAACGTCGTGGAATTCTGGTTTGTGTCACAAACAACATGATTAAACTTGATAATGCTCGTGCGGCCTTGGGCATAGATTATGATGTGCGCTCTTTGCTTGAGGTCGGTTGCGACACCCGTCAGGATTTTTATTCTGTTATTCTCGGACAACCTCCAGTAAAACGCTGTTCGTTCGTTAAGAAATTCTTCGGTTTCGACTGCTTCTATCTTGAGCGGTCGGGGAGGGTTACACTTGTTCAGGGTAATTACGAACAGGCAGAATATGACGTTAGGGAGTTTGACGACATTATGGCTATGAAAGAGTATTTGGACACAAAGAAATAAATTCTTTGACGTTCATTCCTGCTCTGGCATAGGTGTGCTGTCGCGATACCATTTGGCATACATTGCATAGTGTTGGGCTATGCCAATGTTTAGTTCCTTGGCTTGTTCCGGATCTACTTTTTTTATGAATTTTGCAGGTACTCCACCCCAAAGTTCGCCGGCGCCTATCTGTGTGTTTTTCAGAACGAGGGCACCTGCTGCAACTATGGCTCCTTCGCCAATTACTGCGTCGTCAAGAACTGTAGCGCCCATTCCGATTAAAGCTCCACTATGAACAGTACATCCATGAAGGGTTACGTTGTGACCGATGGTTACATCATCGCCAATCTCGATTGGCGCTTTTTTATATAATGTGTGAAGGCACGATCCGTCTTGTATATTGACACGGTTGCCTATGCGGATATAGTGGACATCGCCTCGAATGACGGCATTGAACCATACTGTGCAGCCGTCACCCATTGTTACATCGCCTACGATTGTGGCATTTTCGCTGAAGTAGCAGTCTTTGCCCCAATGTGGGGTGAGACCAAGAACTGTTTTTATAAGGGCCATGTTTGTAAAGTTTATAGTTTATAGTTTAGGTTGCAAAATTAGCGTTTTTGCTAAACATAAATAGCATTAGATGATGTAAAAGTGGTGGAAAATGCGATTTAACAATTTTTGTTTGATAAAAAGTTGTGCATGTTTGTAGAAGATGAAAAAGAAGAATAAATTTGCAGAAGTGTAAATTCTTTAAATAACAGATATAATTATGGCACTTACAAACGAAAAACTTGTGATTGTTGGAGCTGCAGGTATGATTGGCTCTAACATGGTTCAGTCAGCTTTGATGATGAATCTTACTACAAACATTTGTCTTTACGATGTATTCTCTCCAGAAGGTGTAGCTGAAGAAATGCGTCAGTCTGGTTTCTGCGATGCAAATATCATAGCTACTACTGATGTTGCTGAGGCTTTCAAGGATGCTAAGTATATCATTTCTTCAGGTGGTGCTCCACGTAAGGCTGGCATGACTCGTGAGGATTTGCTCGCAGGCAACTGTAAGATTGCTCAGGAATTGGGTGAGAACATCAAGAAGTATTGCCCAGATGTAAAGCATGTTGTTATCATCTTCAACCCTGCTGACCTTACAGGTCTCGTTACTTTGCTTTATTCTGGTCTGAAACCAAGTCAGGTAACTACTCTTGCAGGTCTCGATTCAACTCGTCTGCAGTCAGCTCTTGCTAAGAAATTCGGTGTAATGCAGAATCAGGTTACTGGTGCTCACACATTCGGAGGTCACGGCGAACAGATGGCTGTATTCGGAAGCGCCGTTAAGATTGCAGGCAAGCCTCTGAACGACATCATCGGAACTGCACAGTTCCCAGCAGAAGAGTGGGAGCAGATGAAGGTTGACGTTACTAAGGGTGGTGCTAAGATTATCGAACTCCGTGGACGCAGTTCTTTCCAGAGCCCATCACTTCTGTCTGTTCAGATGATTGCAAGTGTAATGGGTGGCGAAAAGTTCCGTTACCCAGCTGGTACTTATGTTTCAAACGGCAAGTACGACCACATCATGATGGCTATGGACACTACTCTCGACAAGAATGGTTGTTCATTCGAAATGCCAAAGGGTACTGCTGATGAACTTGCAAAACTCGATGCAAGCTACGAGCACCTCTGTAAAATGCGCGATGAGTTGGTAACTCTGAACATTGTTCCACCAATCAGCGAGTGGAGCAAAATCAATCCAAATCTATAATGAGAAAATATATCAAGAGGATAAAGGGAGGACATCTTCCCTTTATCTTCGTTTTAGCTTCTTTGCTATCTATATTGTGCACTAAGGCTCCGGCGCAAAACCGAGTGCTTGGTGCCGATTTGTCTTTGTTGCCAGCCTATGAAGCTGCTGGAACGGCCTATTATCCACAGAATGGTAACAATGCCATATCGGATGTTCTTTCCTATGTGAAGACAGAGGCTGGGATGAATGCTGTTCGTGTGAGATTGTTTGTAGGTCCCGACGGTACTGACCCAAGTGTGTGTCAAGACCTTGACTATGTTAAACAGTTTGGCAAACGTATAAAAGATGCCGGACTGAAATTCCTCCTTGATTTCCATTATAGCGATTCGTGGGCCGACCCTGCAAATCAGGCTATTCCTAAGAGTTGGTATGATTTGGAAAAAATAGTCGATCTTGATAATCTGAACGATGGAACCGTATGGGAATTAGTGAATAAGTACACGGCTGACTGTTTGAAGGCATTGGTTGAGTATGGCGCTTGTCCTGATTATGTGCAGTTAGGAAATGAGATAAGCTACGGCATGCTGTGGCGAAAGGACTACGATAAGGTATATCCGAAACTGTTGCAGAGCGAATGCGACTGGCAATGGGAACGACTGGCTAAGTTTCTCGATGCAGGTGCAAGAGCCGTGCGTAACGAAACTCCTAATGCAAAGATAATTATTCATACAGAACGAGTAGCAGAGCCTGATGCAACTGTCAACTTCTACACATATCTGAACAATCTGAATGTTGACTACGACATCATAGGTCTGAGTTACTATCCGTTCTATCACGGCGATCTGGCTCAGCTGAAAACTACACTCGATGGCTTGCAGACAGCTTTTCCGCAACGCGAGGTGCATATCGTGGAGACTGCTTATGTTTATTCCAATTATCCTGCTGATGCAGAATATGATTTGCAGACTACCTGGCCTGCTACTCATTCCGGTCAGCAGACATATGTGGAAAATCTTGTTGGAGAATTGTGTCAGCACACTAATGTGACTGGCCTTTACTGGTGGTTTGCTGAGGAGAACGGAAATGGTAGTCAAACCAAGAAAGTGTTGAATACCTGGTTGAACCGCGGATTGTGGAACAATTCTACTCATCGTGCTTTGCCAGCTTTATATAAGATGAAGAACTTCCTTACTATACTTACTTCTATTGTGCAACCAGTTGTGAAAAAAAAGACATCAAAGACAGACGAAGTGTTCGACCTTTCCGGACGAAAAGTAAAGAAGGGTGTTAAAGGAATTTATATAGGTGGTGGAGTTTCATTTATCATAAGATGAAAAAGATTGGACGATATAGCATCTGGGGATGGGTGTGGCGCATAGGACTGTGTCTTGTGCTCTCACCACTTGTCCTTTTAGCTATATTATCTGTCTTGCTTTATATTCCACCTGTGCAGAAATGGGCTGTTGATAAAGCAGCCAGTACTCTGAGCGAGGAAATGCAGATGCAGGTCAACATAGATGCTGTCAGACTGAAATGCCCGCTCGACCTGAGTCTGAATGGTATGCTTGCTGTTCAGGAAGGCGATACTGTACTCGATGCAGAAGAACTTGCATTGAGTGTGCGATTCTTACCTTTGTTCACTGGTCATGTTGAAATCGACGATATCCACCTGACAAACACAAAACTGAATACTCGCGAACTCATCGAGACATGTAATGTAAGAGGTTATGTCGGACGACTGGCACTCGCTTCGCATACTACCAGTTTATTCGATGAAATCGCAGTATTAAACTATGCAAAACTTGAAGATGCCGATTTGAATATCTCTATGGCTGACTCTGTGCCGGTAGATACAACTGTCTCGGAACCGGTGAAATGGGTTATCGACATGAGAGATATACAAATAGATAATGTTCGTGTGGGATTTGATATGCCGATAGATACTTCCAGAATGAGCATGTATGCTTATATAGGGAAAGGTAGTCTGCATGGGTTGATTGACTTGGGTGCAGAACAGTATAATGTCGATGAAATCAAGATTTCCAATGCTGAATTGAGCTACGACCAGATGGTGACAGCAAAGGAAGTAAACATAGACATAGATTCTTTGCGGTATAGTGGTACGGGCGACCTTTCGTTGGTTATCAATCAGATTGCTACCAATGTATATCCTACTATGGAAGGGGTGAGCGAAGGCTATTTTGTACCTGTAGTAGAGACAAAGGGAAAAGTAGTGATGGATTCTGTTTCTCTTTCCATCCCTCGTCTTTCACTGAAAACAGAAGAGTCACGCCTGAAGATGAAGATGAAAATGGACTTCACAGCCTTCGATTCCATCAGTCCAGGACAGATGATGCTCAATGCAAAGGCTCTGATAGGAAGGGGTGACATACAGTCGGCTGCGTTCGGATTCTTGCCAGAGAAAGATGCGCGAGACCTGAATAAAACACTGAATCAGTACCTTCCAAACAAACCAATCGTAGCTTCAGTGGAAGCCAAGGGAAATATGCAGCATCTTGAAGTGAGCACTTTAGATGCTGTTATTGAGGGATTTGCAAAATTGCAGTCTTCAGCTCTGTTAGATCAAGACGACCTCTCAACAGATGCTAACCTTCAGATATTTGGCGGAACTGTTGCTGCTCTGGCTGCTTACAATTTGAAATCCACTGCTTATGATGCTAATATAGGTATTCGCGACCTTGCCGTTCATAAACTGGCAGGTTTGGCGGAGTCATGCAACATAACCGGCACAGTGAGTGCCAAGGGACAAGGATTCGACTTCCTCGATAGGAATACATATATGAATGCTAAGATGGCTCTGAGCAAGGGACATTTCGGTAAGATAAACCTAAGTTCTATGGCTGCTGATGCAAGTCTTTCGCGTGGTGTGCTGAATACAGACTTCAAATGCAACAACGAACAACTGAAGGCGGATATAGGAATGGATGCCAATGTGGGTAGTATCATAGAAAACCGTTTGAAGGGAAAACCCGCTAAGGAGAGTTTTGAGGGAAGTATGACTCTCGACATAGACCATGCTGACATCCTTGCTATGGGACTCATCGACACTGCTCTGGTTATACGAACCCAGGGTTCTGCAGACTTCTCCCTCGCTGACTGGAGCAGCAAACATCCGCTTTGTCTGTTCGATATGGATATAAAGGGCGTAAACATCCACACATTTTCCGATTCTATCAAGACTAACTCGTTTATGCTGAAGGCTCTCACAACTGTTGACAGCACTGATATTAATTTCAATACCGGCGACTTGAGTCTTAAATTCAGTACGCCAAACAATTTACTCACATTCGTTAATCAGTCGATGAAATGGGGAGATATGTTCTCTAAACAGATGAACGAACGGAATGTGAATATGTACGAACTGAAGACCTACCTCCCGATTATGTTTGTGGATGCTCATGCAGGAAGAGATAATCCTGTAACACCACTGATGAAAGAGTATGGAATGTCCTTCTCCGATTTTGCGTTCAAAGCTCGAACCAACCCGGAAACAGGTATCAGCGGACGCGGCCACCTCTATGCTCTCCAGTATGATACTATCAGAATAGACACTACATATTTTATTATAAAGCAGGATTCAGACTTGATGACCTATAAGGCTGCAGTCATCTGCGAAAACCAACCTATGGTGCCAGGATTCGTGGCTCTGCTCGATGGTTATACGAATCCGAAAGAGGCTGATGCCCACTTGCGATACTTCAATAAGAAAAGAGAGAAGGGTATCGACCTCGGACTCCATGCTCAGACTGTAGATTCAGCTGTGAATATCACTTTTTATCCCGACCAGCCGATACTCGCATATAAGAAGTTCCAGCTGAACAAGGATAATTTGGTGCAGATTCAACTGTCGCGACCCAATCCGAAGGCTTCGCCTGAAATGGGACTCATTAGTGCAAACGTAGAACTTCAGGCTCTAGAAGACAGTTGCCTTATCTCAGTCCATGCGCAGCCTAATGAAGATAATGAACAGATGGCTCATGCAATCATAAGGAATCTGAATTTGGAGGAACTGGTGAAGGTAGTGCCGTTTGCACCTCAGATGGCAGGTCTGTTAAATGCCGATGCTGCTTACGATGTGCGCGATAAACAGTTTAAGGTACTGACTGATATGTCGTTGAAGGATTTTGTGTATGAGGAAATGCCTGTTGGCAACCTGCATTCCAATATCGTATATGTGCCTGAAGGAAAAGATATGCATACTGTCGATGCAACACTCGACTATAATGACACCCCTGTAGCTACTATGAAGGGTCGTTATAGCACAGAGACTCCAGAGGGTTACTTGGATGCAAATCTGCAGTTGGCAGATATTCCTTTGTCACTTATCTCTCCGTTCATTCCCGATAAGATTATCGGTTTCTCCGGTACTATGACCGGTGATGTGCTCGTTCAGGGACCTACCGGCAAACTGGTATTTAACGGCAAGGTGCTAACCCAGGATGTACATGTGCTCTCCGAACCGTATTCACTCGACCTGCGCCTCGACAATGCTACTGCATACATAGAAAACAGCCGCATTAAGTTCGACCATTATAAGATATATGGTGCAGGTGAAACTCCGCTCGATTTCGATGGTTATTTCGACTTCTCCGATTTTGATAATATGTATATGTCGCTTTCGCTCTATGGTTACGGATTTAAGCTTATTGAGGCAAAGCGAACCCGTAAGGCTGTGCTCTTCGGAGACATCTATGGAGATATTGTTTTCCGTGTCCATGGTTCTATGAGCGACCTGTCTGTGCGTGGAGTGGTGAATGTGTTGAGCAAAACCGACATGACATATATCATGGCTGATACACCTCTCTCACAGGGCGACCGACTGGAAGACATAGTCACTTTTGTCGATTTCAATGCTCCTCCCGACACTACAGTTGTAAAGCCACAGGCTATGGGCATCGACATGAGGGTGTCTCTGAGAGTGGAGGAAGGTGCTAGGTTCAACTGCGAATTCTCTGCCGACCGTCAGAGTTATATAAGTCTGCGCAGTGGCGGACAGGTTACAATGACATATACCCCTGAGGGTGTTCTTAATGTCATAGGCAGAATATCCTTTACAGAAGGTGAGATGAAATACACCCTTCCGATTATACCTCTGAAAACCTTTAATATTGCTACGGGCAGTTATATCGATTTCAATGGTGATGTGATGAATCCTACACTGAATATCTCTGCTACGGAACGAACCAAGGCAATGGTTAGTAGTAAGGGCTCTACAGCAAGAAGTGTTGCGTTCGATGTCGGTGTTCATATTTCTAACACCCTTTCCGACATGGGCTTGCAGTTCACCATCGATGCTCCGCAAGATGCAGAGGTGAAGGATGAGTTGTCCGGATTTACAGATGAAGAGAAAAACAGATTGGCTGTGGCTATGATGGCTACTGGTATGTATCTGTCTCCGAATAATGCATCCAGTACAGCTTCAAATGGTGCTTTGAATAATTTCCTCCAGTCCGAAATCAACAACCTCACAGGCAAGACTCTTGGCAAGGTCGTAGATGTAAGTGTTGGCATAGACAATACTACTTATGCAAACGGAGAAACAGGCACAGACTATTCGTTTAAGTTTACAAAACGTTTCTTCAGCGACCGCCTCAATGTAGTAGTGGGAGGAAAGGTGTCGAGCAATAAGAATGTGAATCAGCAGTCGGGCATGAATTCGTTCATCGACGATGTGTCGCTCGAATGGCGACTTGACAATAGCGCAACGAGATATATCCGTCTGTTCCACGGAAAGGATTACAACAACATCGTAGATGGTGTGCTTAATAAGAGTGGTGCCGGTTTGCTCTTGCGAAAGAAAGTTGATAAGGTGACCGATTTGTTCATTTTCAGAAGGAAAAAAACTGAAAGGCCAGTGCCTCGTGGAGCTTCTGGTACTGATAATACTCAAAGCACTACGCGTGAACAGGAAACTCAGAAACTCCCAAATTCTACTGACAATTGAAGAACTTTAATTACATATTAATCTGTTTGTTCTTAGGACTCTTTGCCAGCTGTTCCACCACGAGCAACTTGCCCGAGGGTGAATACCTATATACAGGTATCAAATCCATAGATATACAAGACAAGTCTGGTGCCCCGCTCGAGGATGCTGCGTTGGATGAGACTGAAGCTTCGTTGGCCTATGCTCCAAACAACTCTCTCTTTGGTAGTTCGAGCATTCGCACTCCGCTACCAGTGGGATTGTGGATATACAATTCTATGGTCAACAAGAAGATGACCGGATTCCGTAAGTGGTTTTTTGATGCTTTCGCCTCCACTCCTCGAACCATCAGTTCCGCTTCACCCGATACTCGTGTGAAAGTGGCTAAGAGCATTCTTCAGAATTTTGGTTACTTTGGGGCAGACGTGAAATACAACCTTGTTGACCAGAAAGACCCGAAGAAAAAGAAGATTTCCTACGACATAACCCTTGGACAGGCACATTATCTCGATTCTGTGAAATATGTATTCCCGCAGATTGAGGACAGCATCCTGCAGGCCACGAAAGAAGATTGTCTGCTGAAACCAGGTAATCAGTTTTCTGTAGTGGACTTGCAAAACGAGAAAATACGACTGAACAAGGAGTTCCACAATAATGGTTTCTATTTCTATCGCACAAATTACATCCAGTATTATGCCGACTCACTCAATAATCCGGGAAAGGTCAATCTCTTGGTTATTGCCGACAAACAGATGCCTCTGAAGGCAAAGCGCCAGTGGAAATTCGGAAAACGTGAAGTGTTCATACGACAGAATAACGGACTTAGACTCTCCGGAGGCACTAATCGCCAACGCATGATGAGCTATGATGACACTCTGTCGTTCCGCAACCTCACCATCGCCTAT
Source organism: Prevotellaceae bacterium UBA2757 (assembly GCA_002353215.1). Next base: position 34,020 of record DEJD01000058.1, on the reverse strand, counting down.
CAGGGTAAGCGGATGCCTGTGTCACAGAGGGTTATCTACCGCGGACTCAAATTCCGTTCTAATCGTATGTATAACGAAGATCAGGTGGCACAGACGATAAATGCCCTTTCCAGCATGAATATCTTCTCAAATGTGCAATTGTCGTTCACACCTCGCGACACGACTGATACATGTACTATACTCGATTCCCGCATCAACCTGACAATGGATAAACTCATCGATGCATCCCTCGAGTTCAACCTTACATACAAGAGCAATACACAGTTCGGTCCCGACTTGGCTCTTACCTTCGCAAAACGCAATGCCTTCCATCGTGGCGAAACTCTCTCAATGACTCTGCGCGGACTTTATTATTGGCGTTTGTCTAATTCTCAGGGCATGGATGTGAACAAAAGAAATTCCTATGAATTCGGAGTCGATTTAGGTTATACAGTACCTTGGATTGCCTTCCCGGGTTTTGTCAACAGGCGTTATCGCTATCCTACATCGTCAAAGTTTTCGGCATCTTTCACCCGTTCTAATATTGCCAATGTATATCGCTTCAATCGTTTCCAGTTCGGAGTCGATTATATGTTCCAGAGTTCGAAATACATAAAGCATACTTTCTCGCCTCTGAATATCGATATGCTGAATCTGCGCGATGTGTCAATAGACTATATAAAAGCAATGGAGCGCTACAATTCAGTTCTGAATATTCTGGTGTCCGACCGCTATACACCTGCGATGCAATATACATTCAATTACGACAATTCTTCCAATCCCTTCCTGAATGTAACTACAAATTTCAGCGCAACAGTGAAGGAAGCCGGCAATGTCATAGCTACAGCACAGATGATAGCAGGGAAGTCGTGGAACGAAAAGGGAAAGTCGTTTGTCTTTGAAAACTATAGCCAGTTCCTGAAGTTTATCTTCGAATTGCGCAACAAGTTCCGACTCACCCCTCGCAGTTTGATTGCTACCCGTGCATACCTCGGATTTGCCCGTCCGTTCGGCAATTCCGGATCAATACCTCTTACCGACTGGTTCTATGCCGGTGGTGCAAACAGTATTCGTGCATTTGCCACCCGTTCTATTGGTCCTGGAGCCTTCTATAATCCTGAGATAAATTATTACCTCCTCCACAGTGGAGACATCCGCATGGAACTGAATGCTGAATACCGTTTTCCGTTGTTCGGAAACCTTCATGGAGCACTCTTCGTCGATGCAGGTAACGTCTGGGAATGGAAAAACTCATCGAACGATGGCACGCCAATGGAGAATCTGGAACTCCGTTCCAATACCTTCCTGAAACAGATAGCCCTCGGCACAGGATTCGGTGTCCGTTACGATATGGAATTCCTCGTATTCCGTCTCGATGTCGGAATCGCCATCCATGCCCCATGGGACACAGGAAAGTCCGGATACTATAACATCCCTAATTTCTGGAAAGACGGAGTCGCCTTCCACTTCGCAGTAGGTTATCCGTTCTAATTTTTCATTTTTCATTTTTAATTTTTAATTCTTAATTCTTCATTTTTAATTCTTCATTTCCAACTAATGCTCACTCCACTTCTCTTCGAACCCAATTTGCATCCGACCGTATGGGGCGGCAAGCAAATCCAGAAATACAAAAACCTTACCCTCACCGACGAACCAATTGGCGAGAGTTGGGAAGTCAGTGTTGTGCCCTCATCAGTAAGCATCATAAGCAATGGTGCCTTCAAGGGTATGCCATTGGATAAGGTCGTGAAGGAGTATGGAGCAGAACTCTTGGGAAAGGAAGTATTCGAGAAGTACAACGGACAGTTCCCTCTGCTTATTAAGTTTATCGATGCAGCTGCCGACCTCAGCATTCAGGTGCATCCGAACGACGAACTTGCCAGTGAGGTGGGGAAGAACGGCAAGACAGAATGCTGGTATATCATCGATGCAAAACCAGGTGCATACCTTTATGCCGGCATGAAGGAAAAGATATCTAAGGAGGAGTATGTGAAGAGGGTAGAGGAGGGTACTATCTGCGATGTGCTCGCAAAACACGATGTGAAGACTGGCGATGTGTTCTACCTGCCAGCCGGTCGTGTTCATGCCATCTGTGGAGGCATACTCCTTGCGGAAGTGCAGCAGAACAGTGATATCACTTACCGCATCTTTGACTATAACCGTCCGGGACTTGATGGGAAACCCCGGCAACTGCATACTGCTGAGGCTCTCCGTGCCATCGATTTCAATGTGCAGGATGAATATCGAACTATATATAATAGTGACGAACAGAAAGCGAACCCTTGCATCGAGTCTCCATTCTTTACAGTACGCATAGTGGCTACAAACCGCCCGTTCCACCGCAACCTGATGAAGTACGATTCGTTCATCGTAACCATGTGTCTTGAGGGCGACTGCAAAATTCAGATTCGTTCCACTGGCGACAGTGTCCTCCTCCGTGCCGGACACTCATGCCTTATCCCAGCCTGCATAGCCGACTACGACATTATTCCGCAGAACGACAAGGGAACCACCCGTCTGCTTGATGCATATATAAACAATAATAAGAACCTTGTCAACAAGGTAACAAGGTTCTTACATATTGCAGATTAATTCTTTCTTTTTTTCTTGTTAGAATGGGAAGTTGATACCCATGTTCAGACTTGCGCGTCCTGAGAGAGGCAGACCCTGTTTTGCCATCTTGCCAAGGGTGTGGTCCATTCCGATGAAGAAGTTGAAACCAGTTGGGTGTACATTGATGAGCCATCCGAAACTTGTTCCGAATGTAGTGAAGGCAAGGTTAGCAGTAGCTGAGAATGCCTTGGTAGGAGCCACATTCGCAGAGAAACGGAAATCAGTCCAACTGTACTTGCCATGAATGCGAGTGGTGTTGAGGAAGGCAAATGTCAGTTTGTTGTAGAAATGAGCCTTGTACTCAGCACCCCAAGTCCATGTAGCACCAAGAGCTCTGCTGCGACTGCCTGTATTGCCGTTGTCCTTCAACTCATACAGTTGTGCAACACCTTCTGCAAGTCTTTCCTTTTCATTGTCGAACGAGTGGTATGTGTCATCCTTCAGGTTGAAGATGTACTTATCTGTCTCTACCATGTGTTCTCCGTTTGTTGAGGCTACGAAGTTGTTCTTGAAACCAATCCAGCCGAGGTCGATCAGCGACATAGACACCTTCCAGTTGTCGTCTATCTTATACTCTGCACCGAGGTCGAATGCCATACCGAAACCGCAAACACCCCATTTTGTCTTGTCAACACCACTTACATATGAGTGCATGGTCTGTTCGCCTTCTGCTCCGCGCATCTTGTTTTCTATCTTATACTGCACATCGTTGAGACTGGTCTGAACCATAGCATCTGTAACACCTACAAACCTGTCGTTGAGCAGCTGTACATAACCCTTGTTTACGTTTGCATCTATGTTTCCGACACCCAACAGGAACTTTATCTTGGCACCCACACGCCACTTCTCGTCGATATTGCGGCTGTGACCCAATGCAATTTCTGCATATGCATCAGCATGAGCATTCAAGTTGCTTATGTCGTACATCTGGTTCTCAGCTCCGTCTTTAGCCAGTCGAATCAACGAACCGGGCACGTTTGCTGCCAAATTCTCGCGCGCATTGATTTCGATAGTGTTATATCCGCCCCATGCCTTGAATCCGGCTCCAAGTATCTGGAGTCTCATATTTTCTACAATGCGATGCTTTTCTTTCATATTGTCAAGAACTTCACTCGCAGAAACATCCGGGTGGAGGAACAATACAGTTCTTCCATTGCGGTTGAAAAGTATGTTGTTCACTTTCAGATTACTGTTCATTCCTACGTTCAGATTACCGAGTGCAGGCATGGCTATATAGTTCTGTTCGTTTCCTATGGCTGGGTTGAGGTCGTGCCTGTATAGGAAACCTTCATTATATCTGCCTGAAAGCAGGTTTTGTGCTGAAGCGGTCGATGCCAGGCAAAGAACCGCAACCAAATATTTTATTCTTTTCATAGTCATAATCTTCTTTAATTGTTACTGGTTAGAGTTCTTTTGTATAATTACCTGTCAGGGTAGCCTTGCTATTCTTTATGTACAGTTTCATCTGTGGTCCTAACACAGCCTGGTCATCCGGATTCTGAACCTTAGCCTTCAGGAACAGTCCGTCAAGATGCTGAACAGTTCCGTTGATGATGAGTTCTGTCGGATAGTCCTTTGCCAATGGTGGAATAGTAACTATATTGGAACTTGCTCCTGGAATAGTCTTTCCGCCGAGTGTGATAGGAACAATCTGCAAGGTGACAGGGAATGGCACTTCTGTCGAAATCAGCATGTTCATCTTTATTCTGTTGAAGGTCAGAGCATCCACATCTTTATCGTTCCAACCGTCGATAGTGTCTGTATAGCTGATCTGTGTGTCGCTCGACAATTGCAGAGGAGCATAGAAAGTATAACGACCCTTAACCACTCCGTAGTCTTTGCCGAGTTCAAATTTAGACACTTCCTGCTTAGGCAGTTTCGGTTCTACTGCATCTACAGTAATCTTTGTAGGAATACCGTCAGTCTCTTTCAGAACCTGCTTCAAGCCTGTATATGGTACATGTGTCAGATTATTATAACCAGGGTAGTAGTTTGGATATGGGTCTGTTGGTGCCATAACGAAACACTGCTCACTTGTGTGTCCGCCTTGAACAGTGAACGTTCCGTCGTCCAGACTCTGTGTGGCACCCTTTACTCCGTCGCGCTCAGGAGTCATGCTGAATCCAGTCTGCATATACACAAAGTTATCGTGCTTGATATTAGACACATCACCCAATGGGTTGTTGATGCCGAGGTAAATCTGCGGATTCTCCAGTCCTAACTTTGTTCCCTCCTGATTGAGGAAGTCTGGCAGACTGCTCAGGTCGATTGGGTCAATATTGAAGTCTGCTACATTATATTCTACCAGTCCTGTAAATGTAGTCACTGCTATCGGATCCATCGCAGGAGCTATACTGAAGTTTATAGCTGTAGGCAGTGTAGTCTGGTCTGTGGTCGTAATCTCTATCTTACCGGTCTGCACATTCACCTGGTCTGTGATGTTAAGTGTGTGAGCAGTAGGATTGAATTCATTATTGTTGGTTATATATTCCTCTACGTCAATCTGGATTTCTTCCACCTTACCGTTATTTACTGACAGCTCCACAGTGCTCAGGTCAAGCAGACTGTAGTTAGGCTGAGAAGCACTGCTCGGTATGAATGTACCCTTGCTTGCAGTACATCTGATGCCTTTCGGAAACTCAATCATCAGACCTTTGATTTTCACCTTGTTCCAATCTACATTACCGTCTTTCAGAGTCATTGTAAATCGGGTAATCAGTCGACTGTAAAGACCGATAGTATCTACTCGCTGAATAGATACATCGATGTCTGATGCTTTTGCACTGAACGAAGCAGGATCAAGACCTGTGATATTATACTCCACAGTGAATCCTCCCGGAACAGGTACTGGAGTACCTGCCATCGACAGGTCTGTACTGGTCGATTTAATCTCTACAGGAGCAGTAATCTGTTTCACGCTCACTGCACTCGACTGGAAAGTACCCTCTTTCTTCACTGCATAGAACTCGTTGCCGGCAGCGTCTTTCTCTTTCACGATTTCGCTGCCTTCCTTCAAGTCCATCACCTGGTCCAATGTTAAATACTCAAGGTTGATAGGAACAGTCAGTTCCTTAACCTTAAAACTCGCTGTCGTGTCAATGTCACTCAGATCATAATCTTTGTTTGTGCATGAATTGCACAACAATAGTAGTGCAGATCCCCCTACTATCAGACAATGTTTCATTTTCATAGCTTTTAAAAAGGTTAAATTAATGTTGTTAAAGGTTGATTTTTGTTGATTGCAAATATAAAGTGTTAAAAATGTATTAACACAAGAATAATTGTTAAAAAATACTAAACACTATTCTCATATTCTCATTTTATGTTCTAAATGTGTTTTTCAGCATAAAATAAATGTTGTGTAACATAAAATAAATATTGTGTAAATAAAGATACTCATATTTCTTCAAAAATGCCTACCTTTGCAGCCGACTTGACAACTCGTCAACTGATATTATGGCAAAAGAATACATCGTTTTAAGCAGACAGGATTCAGTGGCTCGTACCGGAGCTCCATTCGTGAATCTCAAGTGCGCAAATCTGGAAGAAGTAGAGAATATCTGCGTGTGGGACACTCCCAAAACCGGTGGTCCCAAACCCGGACAACTCATCACTTTCCTCAACATTCGTGACAATCAGGGGAAGAAGTCCGCAGGACAACTCGACATCGTCCTCGGGAAGTTTCCTACTGAGGATCATCCTCTCTACAAACTCATTCCGCGACCAATACCTCGCCGACAGTGGGAGGATACCATTCGTCAGCTGCTCACCTTCTGCAAAGACGAAAAACTCACTGCCGTCATCAACAAGTATGCTGCCACTCTCTACGAACCATACAGCAAGTATCCGGCAGCTACAAGCGTTCACCATGCCTTCCCTGGCGGACTCCTCAACCACACTTGGCAGATGCTCCACCTGCTCGAAGGACTCTATCCCGTATATCCTTACCCCGAGGAAATCAAGGTAGAACGCATCATCATAGCAATCCTTTTCCACGACTGGGGAAAACTCTGTGAATACAATACCGAAGGCGAAACTCAGGAGAATATGTACCTGCTCGGACATATCTATATGTCGGCAAACTACCTCAACGGACTCCTGCGCGAAGAGGGTATCGAAAAACGCGAAATCAATTTCATCGTTCACTGCGTACTCGCTCACCATGGCGAACTCGAATACGGTTCTCCTGTCACACCATGCATCCCCGAGGCTGCCCTCGTCAATTTCATCGATAACATCTCCGCAAAGGCTGATGTGTTCAAGACAACAGGAAACATGGAGAAGGCATTCGCACTCGGCACACATGTAGTAAAATTCTAATTATATATAATTATGAGCAAAAAAGCACTTTTAATGATTCTCGACGGATGGGGAATCGGCGACAAAAGCAAGGGAGACGTAATCTATCAGACTCCAACTCCCTACATGGATTATCTTAACAGCACTTACCCTCACTCCCAGCTCCAGGCAAGCGGCGAAAACGTAGGTCTGCCCGACGGACAGATGGGTAACTCCGAAGTAGGACACCTCAACATCGGTGCAGGACGTATCGTTTATCAAGACCTCGTCAAGATAAACCGCGCATGTGCCGATAACAGCATCCTTCAAAACCCTGAGATTCAGTCTGCATATGGCTATGCACAGAAAACAGGTCATGCCGTTCACCTCATGGGACTCACCTCTACAGGAGGCGTACACTCAAGCTTCAACCACATCCTCAAACTCATCGACATAGCTAAGGAATATGGAGTGAAGAACTGCTTCGTTCACTGTTTCATGGACGGACGCGACACCGACCCTAAGTCCGGAAAAGGTTTCATCGCAGACCTCCAGCGCCACATCGACGAAGTAGGTGTAGGTGCTATCGCATCTATCATCGGACGTTTTTATGCAATGGACCGCGATAAGCGTTGGGACCGCGTCAAGGTTGCCTACGACCAGCTCATCGAAGGCAAAGGCCGCAAGTGCACCGACATGGTCGAGGGCGTGCAGTCCTGCTACGATTCCCACACCGAGGAACATAAGAATACCGACGAGTTCATGGAACCGCTCGTAAACGCAAACGTAGATGGTACCATCAAACCAGGCGATGTAGTTATCTTCTACAACTACCGCAACGACCGCGCAAAGGAACTCACCATCGTACTCACTCAGCAGGATATGCCGGAACAGGGCATGCATACCATCCCCGACCTGCAGTACTACTGCATGACTCCTTACGACGCAAGTTTCAAGGGCGTTCACATCCTCTTCCCTAAGGAGAACGTAGATAACACTCTGGGCGAATACCTCGCAAGCAAGGGTCTCAAACAACTCCACACTGCCGAGACAGAGAAGTATGCTCACGTCACCTTCTTCTTCAATGGCGGACGCGAAACTCCATTCGAGGGCGAAGACCGCATCCTCGTTAATTCTCCTAAGGTGGCTACCTACGACCTCAAACCGGAGATGTCTGCATTCGAGGTGAAGGACAAACTCTGTGAAGCTATCAAAACAAACAAATACGACTGGATCGTGGTTAACTTCGCCAATGGCGACATGGTAGGCCACACCGGCGTTTACCCAGCTATCGAAAAGGCAGTTGCTGCCATCGACACCTGCGTTCACGACGTAGTCGAAACAGCCAAGTCAATGGACTATGAAACCATCATCATCGCTGACCACGGAAACGCAGATAACGCCCTCAACGCCGACGGCACTCCAAACACAGCCCACTCACTCAACCCAGTACCATTCATCTATGTTACAGAAAACAAAAATGCAAAGGTACAGAACGGAGTCCTCGCCGACGTGGCACCATCCATCCTTCACATCATGGGTCTCCCACAACCAAAGGAGATGACCGGTCACGACCTCATCACAGACTAATCCAAACTCTTACATAACAAGAAAGGATGTGCCTCGCACATCCTTTTTCTTTTTTTATCAAGAATTAGAGAATTCATTTTTCATTTTTCAAATTTCTCTCCAGAAATTTGAAAAACCTCCTCTGCCACAAAATTCCGTTCTGCGGTTTCAGCACCCAGTGGTTCTCGTCCGGGAAGAGCAGCAGTTCAGCATCCAGTCCCCTCATCCGTGCCGCATTGAAAGCCTGCATACCCTGCGTATAGCAGATTCGGTAATCTTCCTCTCCGTGTATGCACAGGATAGGGGTGTCCCACTTATCCACCATCCTATGTGGTGAGTGCTCATAAGTCTTCTTCGCACTTGCCACCAGCGGACTGTGCCAGAACGCCTCGTCATACTCCCAGTTTGAAAACCAGTTCTCCTCCGTCTCCAAGTACATCGCCTCCAGGTTGAATGCTCCGTCGTGCGAGATGAAAGCCTTAAACCGCTTCTCATGAATACCTGCAAGATAATATACCGAGAATCCTCCGAACGAAGCACCCACAGCACCCAACCGGTCCTTGTCCACATACGGCAGCGAATCCGCAGCGAAGTCAATCGCCGACAGATAATCCTGCATGCACTGTCCGGTCCAGTCGCCCGAAATCTGTTCCTTCCATTCCTGTCCGAATCCCGGCAGACCATGACGGTTCGGAGCTACGATTACATATCCGTTTGCAGCCATTATCTGAAAATTCCAACGGTAACTCCAGAACTGCGACACCGGACTCTGTGGTCCTCCCTCACAGAAGAGCAGGGTAGGGTACTTCTTCCCCTTCTCGTAATTTGCCGGCAGCACCACCCACACCAGTTCCTTCTTTCCGTCCGTAGTAGGCACCCAGTACTGTTCCACCTTACCCATCTTCAGTTGCGAAAGGATATCAGCATTCTCATGAGTAAACTGTTCCACCTTCGCCATACCCTTCTTCCCCCTCTTCGGAGGAGTCACCAGATACAGATCCGTCGGACAACTCATACTCTGTCGCGCAGCCAGAATCCTCTTCCCGTCATTCGCCATCTGCAGACTCGTCCAGTCATCCCAACTCTCCGTCAACTGCATCACCTCACCCCTCTCATCTACCATATACATATTACAGCATCCATCCCACACACTCAGAAAATATATCATCCCATTTTTAATTTTTAATTCTTCATTTTTAATTTTCAATCTCTCTAACCTCTCACCACTAACCGCTAACCTCTCATCTTTCCAGCAAAACGCCTCCACATCACTTTTCCAATCCACATACTGCTTCTTTCCGCTCTCCACCTCGCAGATGCAGAGTCGTTTCAGGTCAGCCTCATAACCGTCGCGTTCCATCGACAGCCATGCGACATACCGTCCGTCGGGTGAGAACTGCGGATTCTGGTCATACCCCACATTATTCTTCAGATTCTCCGGAGCGTTCACTGCCTGATTCCTCAGCGAACGGGTCGGGTC
>DEJD01000058.1:18733-24035 GCA_002353215.1 Prevotellaceae bacterium UBA2757 | reverse complement strand
TAGATATCCGAATCCGTCGAAATCGAATACTCCAGTCCAGTCTTCTTCCTGCAAGTATAAGCCACAGCCTTCGAATCGGGACTCCAGTCTAGTTGTTCTATGCCGCCGAACGGTTCCATCGGACACTCATACGGTTCTCCCTCTAAGATATCCTTTCCAGTCTCCTCAACCGTCCATCCCTCACCTACATTATATATAAATGGGTGTTGAATACTCTCCACATAATGATCCCAGTGTCGGTACATCAGATCCTTCACCACCAGTCCTGTCGTCTTCGGCAGATCATCCGGCTTAGCCTCAATCACCTCATCGAACGGCACAGCTCTCACGATAATCACAGCCCTCCTGTCCGGGGAAAACTTAAACCCCTCTACCTTACCTCCGGTCCTCGACAACTGCCTCAGACCGCTACCGTCCGTCTTCATCGCCCATATCTCACCCTCATGCACGAAAGCCACAGTCTCCTCATCCAGCCATGCCGGCTCCGTCCCCTCCACTTTTAATTTTTCATTTTTAATTTTTAATTTTCCCCTCTCCTCACCGCTAACCGCTAACCTCTCAACTCTAACCTCTTTAAAGCTTTTGTTCTCCTCCACACTATAATAATCCACCTGATAAGCCACATACTTACCGTTGGGCGAAGCAGCATAACTGCCTACGCGTCCCATAGCCCACAGAACTTCGGGAGTCATCAGTCCATCCTTGACGACAACCTCCTGTCTTTTAAAACTTGATTCTTCCATACAACTTGTAATTTGCGATGTTCCCTCCGCTGTGACAGCCATAGCAGGAGAACCAGTAGTCAGCGCCATCAGCGCCCCCACATACATAAACCTTCTAAGAAATTTCATGATACATTACTTTTGTCTGCAAAAATACACAATTCTTCCGACAAATCCCCTTCATCACTGTCAAGAATTAGAGAAACCTCGTAAAGACCACCATAGAATAGTACCCGATGTAGCCCCTGCGGGTAGGGTATAACATTCTGGAGGTATTAAGCGGTTAGGCGGAGCCAATTGCCGTTAATATTATTTATTCCGAGAACATCTAATATGACGAAACACTCGGAAATTTGTGCAGAGGAATATTTTAGATAATAAGTTTTATTTGATTGAAGAATCTTTAAAGTGAACTGTAAGAAGTTCTTCTATAAAATAAAACCTTTGTTTTCCAACAAAGCAGTTTTCAACAAGACTGTTATCTAAAATCAGTGCGAAAAAACATTTTTGTGATATCCGTGGTTTCTGTAAGACAAAAGAGTCATTCGTGTTCAGAAAAACTCTTTATTTTCAATTGTCAATTGTCAATTATCAATTCCCGAAATTTTTCATTATTAATTTTTCTTTGTATCTTTGCGCCGATAAGTAAAATTCATGTTTATTTCCATGTGGCTAATCGAGTCTCTTCATGGAAACGATAAAGGATATAAGGGTTCATTATTATTTTTTATGCTTATCGCTTAAACTGCTGTCTGTTGAAGATGGCAGTTTTTTTGTGGAAAATGTGGATATTAGATTAATTTATTTTCCTGCATATGCCAAAGAAAGAATGCTGAAGCGAATGGTAGTGGTATCGCCAGCATAAGGTAGTGGTACTCCGATGGCTTGCATTATGGCTGTGGCACAGGATAATGTGGTTGCGTTAGAGGTAACAACATCATCGACAAGAAGGATGTGTTTGCCTTTCATTAGGTTGGGTTGGACGCATTTGAAGATGTCTTCCACATTTTCCTTTCGTTCGAAATGGGACATACGAGTCTGACTCTTGTTGTTTACTGTGCGGACTACGGCGTCAGTATAAATGGGAATATTGGTGACTTCTTGTATGCCTTTAGCTATGTATTCGCTTTGGTTATAGCCGCGTTTTCTAAGTCTTGCACAATGCAAAGGAATGGGTACAATAGCATCTATGCCTTCAAAGAAATCGGATGAATCGCTGACCTCTTCCGCCATTAGACGTCCAAAGTACTCTCCGATTGCATGGTTTTTGCGGTATTTTAGATTGAGGACAACATTCTTGAATCCTTCTTTGTAATACATGAAGGCACTAGCTTGTTCGATAGGAATCTTACCCCAATACATCTTCTCCATTACGTTCTCTTTGGTTTTATGTAGGTCTGTTCGTGGCAGATCTATGAAACACTTGATGCATAGATGGTGTTCTGATTCTGCCAGTACATTATCACATATCGCACAATAACGAGGGAAGAAGAGATCTAGAAGTCGATTATATTGTAGTTTTAAGCCGGAAAACATACCGATGCGTCACCTCCTTTTCTTATTACCTTTTTTCTTCTTTGTCGTTGGTTTATTCTTTGGCTTTTTGCTTGGCCTGTTGGTAATATGAACCGGACGGGGAGCTGGACTCTCTGCAGTCTCTGATGTGAGTTTGCGGACAAATTCGTAGTCGAGTTGTTTGCGGAAGAGGTTGGCGGCTGCCACCTTAATGCGGATTGGATCACCTAAGGTGAAGCGATGGTGACTCTGACGACCAATCAAGGTGTAGGTGCTTTCATCATAGTCGAAGCCTTCGTTGCCGAGGTTGCGGACGGAGATGAGTCCCTCGCATTTGTTGTCATCCACTTCTGCATAGATTCCAAATTCACTGACTCCACTGATATGGGCATCAAATTCTTCTCCGAGTTTGTCGGACATAAATTCTACCTGCTTATATTTTATGCTGGCACGTTCTGCCTGGGCTGCAAGCTGTTCCATGTCGGAACTGTGGGTGCAGAGTTCTTCGTAGTATTTCTGGTTTACATTCTTCTGCGGGTCTTCCTCATAAAGGGTGAGCAGACGATGTACCATCAGGTCGGGATAACGGCGGATAGGACTGGTGAAATGGGTGTAGTAGTCGAATGCTAAGCCGTAATGACCTATGTTGTAGGTGGAGTAACGGGCTTTCTGCATGGCACGGAGGGAAACGCTCTCGATGAGGTTTTCCCAACGTTCGCCCTTGACACTTTTCAGGAGACTGTTCAGACTCTGTGCCACGGCAATCTTATTACCCTGGGTGATGAGGACATGACCCAGACGACTCGCCATGACTGCGAGGTTCTCCAGTTTGGTGGGGTCGGGCAGGTCGTGAATACGATAAGGCAGCACTTTCGCCTTGGTGCCCTTCGGTACTTTGCCGATGCTCTCAGCTACGGCTCGGTTGGCAAGCAACATGAATTCTTCGACGAGTTTGTTGGCATCCTTGGCACGCTTGAAATAGACACTGACAGGTTTGCCTTTCTCATCTATCTCGAACCGCACTTCTTCGCGGTCGAAGTTGATGGCTCCAGCCTTGAAGCGCTCTTCGCGCAGACGTTTTGCAAAGCGGTTGAGGGTGATGAGTTCGGAGGCGAAGGTCTCGGCATCGGGCTGTACTGTGCCGTCGCTGCAGAGACACTGTCCCTGTTCGTTTACGGTCACCTCCTGAGCCACTATGGGTTCGGTGGGTTTGGTCTCGCCCTTGCGGATGGCTTCACATTCGGTGGCTTCGCCATGCGCCTCGAGGACTGCCTGCACTTCTTCATAGGTGAAGCGGCGGCGGCTCTTGATGACGGTATGACGGATGCGGCGGTCGAGTACCACTGCGTTCTCGTTCATGTCGAAGATGACGGAGAAGGTGAGTTTCTCTTCGTTGGGACGGAGGGAACAGATGCCGTTGCAGAGGCGTTCGGGCAACATAGGTATGGTGCGGTCAACAAGGTAGATGCTGGTGGCACGCTTGAGGGCTTCCTCGTCGATGATGCCGTCCTTCACCACATAATGACTGACATCGGCTATGTGTACTCCGATTTCCCATACCTTGGAGTTGTCGGACGAACTGTATTTCTTCGATACATCGCGGATGGAGATGGCATCGTCGAAGTCCTTGGCATCGCGAGGGTCGATGGTCATGGTGAGCACATCGCGGAAGTCCTCGCGCTTGGCTATCTCGGCAGGGGTGATACCTGCATCGAGGAGTTCGGCAGCCTCTTCCACATCCTTCGGATAACTGTAAGGGAGTCCGAATTCGGCAAGGATGGCATGCATCTCGGTTTCGTTGTCGCCTTCCTTACCCAGTACCTGCACTACCTCGCCGATGGGGTTGCGGGAGTTGTCGGGCCAATCGACTACCTTCACCACGGCTTTGTCGCCATTGACGCCGCCGTTCAACATGCGCTGCGGGATGAGTATGTCCTGCGGCAGTATGTTGGTAGGGTTGATGAGGAAGGCTATGTCGTGCTGGATCTGCAGGGTGCCGACGAAGGGTTTTTCGCTGCGCTGTAGTATCTCCGTAATCTTTCCGTGCATCTTACTGCTGTCGCGACGCTTGGGATAGAGGGTGACACGGACACGGTCGCCTGGCAGGGCATGCATGGTGTCTTCATCGTAGATGGCTATGCCCACTCCGTCGTCCGTATCGACGAAGTTGCGTCCGCTGCTGGTACGCGAGAAGGTACCCTCGGCAGTGTGGGATGTCTTCTCTATGTAGTAGTCGTCGCGGTCGTCCTGCATGATGGTGCCGTCGGCTACAAGTGAGTTGAGCACATCGACACACATCATACGAACAGGATGTGCTGAGTATTTCAGTTCCTGGAATATGCGTTTCATCGAGTACTTGAACCCTGCATTCTCTTCGAGCAGGTCGAGCACTTGCCGGGTCAGTTCCCGTTTGTTTATGTTAGATTTTGTCAAGCCTTTCTTCATGGAGTTAGGAGTTAGGAGTTAGAAGTTGGTTTTCGTTTTGGTTTTCGTTACCAGATTTTTACGCGTTTGTCGGATGGTACGAAGAGGGGGTCGTCGGCTTTGATGCCGAAGGCGTCGTACCAGGAGTCGATGAGGGGGAGTGCTCCGTTTACTCGCCATTCACCCAGGGAGTGGGGATCCATGGTGGTGCGGCGACGGATTTCCGCTTCTGTGATGTTCTGTGCCCATACTCCTGCATAGGCGAGGAAGAATCGCTGTTCGGGGGTGAAGCCCTCTTTTACTGCCAGGGGTTTTGTCTTCATGGCGTTCTGCAGTGCTGCATAGGCAAACTTAAGACCGCCGTGGTCGCCGAGGTTTTCTCCGCAACATAGGTCGCCATTGCCATTGAGGTCGGGAAGTACCTTAATAGCCGAGAAGAAGTCTTTTATCACTTGTGCTCTCTGCTTGTACTGTTCTGCATCTTCTGGTGTCCACCAGTCGCGGAAGTTGCCGTCCTTATCAAACTGGCGACCCTGGTCGTCGAATCCGTGGGACATCTCATGACCGATGACTACGCCGATGGCTCCGTAGTTGAAGGCATCGTCTGCCTGCATGTCGAAGAACGGATACTGGAGTATGCC
>DEJD01000058.1:18023-18711 GCA_002353215.1 Prevotellaceae bacterium UBA2757 | reverse complement strand
TCGTTGGTGGTAGGGTTGTAGTATGCGTTGACGGTCTGAGGGGTCATATGCCACTCGGTAGGGTCAACAGGTTTCTTCCACTTGCGTGCCACATAGTCGTTATGTGCCCAGATGTGTATCTGTTTCATGTTTTCGTAGAGCGACTTCTTCGGATCTATGTCGAGGGCTGAGTAGTCGCGCCACTTATCAGGATAGCCCACCTTGACGGTGAAGGCATCGAGTTTTTCGTGTGCTGCACGTTTGGTCTCCTTGCTCATCCAGTCCTGTGCATCGATACGTTCGCCCAGCGCCTGCTGCAGGTTGCGAATCATCTCGAGCATACGTTCTTTGTTGGCTGCAGGGAAGTACTTCTCCACGTACAACTGACCCACTGCTTCGCCGAGGATGCCGTTTACGGACGATACGGAACGCTGCCAACGCGGTTTGGGTTCCTTGGCTCCTGTCATCTTCCTGCCGTAGAAGTCGAACACCTCTGCATATACTTCGTCGCCGAGCATATTACCGGCACTGTTGAGCACCTGCCATTCGGTGAGGTCTTTGAGGGACTGCAGGTCGCAGTCGGCAATGACTCTGAGGGCTTCCTTGGTTGCTTCGGGCTGTCCTACATCGATACTGTCTATGTCGGTGTAACCGAGGTTGGCGAAGTAGGTTGTCCAGTCGAATCCGGGGAAGTCGCGCAGGAAGTCGG
>DEJD01000058.1:17564-17953 GCA_002353215.1 Prevotellaceae bacterium UBA2757 | reverse complement strand
CTTTCGATGGCAAGCACATTCTGCATCTTCTGTTCTGCTTCTGACTGCTTATAACCTACGAGTTTGAACATATTAACCACGTGCTGCCTGTAGGCATTGAGGATGTCGCGGTTGGCATCATCATCCTTCACATAGTAGTCGCGCTGGATGGTATAACCGCCCTGGGAGATGTGGAGGAGGTTCTGCTTGGAATTCATCATATCGGCTCCGACACCGCAACCCCACAGTTCGCCGAAGCTGATGCCGGAGGCATTGAGACGGTTGAGGAGCTGGAACCACTGTTCGCGGGTCTTCACCTTCTGTACTTGTTTAAGGTCTTTCAGCACGGGACGCACTCCTTCGCGGTTCATGCGGACGGAGTCCATGCGAAGGGTGTAGAGGTCGCCAAT
>DEJD01000058.1:17237-17536 GCA_002353215.1 Prevotellaceae bacterium UBA2757 | reverse complement strand
TCACGGATGCGACGGTCGTTTTCTTCGTCAACAATATCGAACGAACCGAATCGGGCATATTCCGGTTTGAGGGGATTTGCCTTTATCCAACCTCCGCAGGCATAACGGTAGAAGTCGGTTCCGGGTTTTACGCTGCTATCCATATTATCCAGTTTGAAACCGATGCCCTGGGCGGATGCGTTGATTGACATTGTCATAGTGATTAGTGATAAGATGTGTTTAAGTTTCATATTTTTAGAGAATTGATAATTGACAATTGATAATTGATAATTGATAATTGAAAGATGGTTAGGAGTTAG
>DEJD01000058.1:10470-17210 GCA_002353215.1 Prevotellaceae bacterium UBA2757 | reverse complement strand
CATCAGCCCTCATCCATCAGCCATCATATTGGTTTTCGTTTATTTCTTACATAGAGGTAATGGAGGAATACCGGTGCGAGGAGGTATCCTATGAATATGATTGTGGTCCAGCTGACGGCGAGATAGACTATCATGCCGATACCGAGCAGTTCGAAGATGTAGATGGCTCCGTCGAGTACGTCGAAATGGTGATATACTTCATCGCACACGGCTATGAAGGTGATGATGAGCAACCACACGCAGACTACGAGGGTAGCCATGAGGGGCGGGAGCATGAGGGGATTGAGCGACGGATGGAAGTAGTACTCCTGCCAGTATTCTGGTACGAAGTTCTGAACGGAGGAGTAGAGTACTGCCATGACGGCGATGAGTGCCAGGAACATAGAGGGGTAGGGCGACTGCATCTGTTCGAGGGAGAAGAGTCGCATCCGGTTGTTTTTCCGTTGTTTTACGAAGAAGGCACTAAGTCCGATGGCAGCGAGGATGGACATCCATATGCCGCGGGAACCGGACAGGGCGTATAGGATTTCGGATATGGGGTCGTCGGGCGAGGAGTGCTTGAGCAGTTCGCTCTCCGCTATCCAACCCATAGTTCGTTGGTCGTGGGCTACCTTCACCCAGAGTGTGTCGATATGGTTCGATATGGCTGCTACGGCAATGAGTTCGCCGTCTTTCACATAACAGGTGTCGCCTACATCGCCTTCACGTGGAATGAGCATGATGGAGTCTGCCTTGACCACGAAATTGAAGTTTATGGAGTAGTGGTGGGTGAGACGGAATACGAGCGAGTCGATCTGTTGCGGCGACATATTCAGCAGCACACTGTCGGGCTGTACACTCGTAGTATCTACTATGTTCACGATGGTATCAGCGGGTTTTGCATTCTCCCTGACACTGCCGCCCACACAACTCATCAGCAAGAAGAATAACGGCAGAAGACACGTAAGTGAACGCATCACCTTCATCATACAGTTCTTGCAGTCGAAGTCGAGCAGAAGTTTCTTGCCATTAGCTAACCGCAGAGCCCAACTCCTAACTCCTAACTCCTCACTCCTAACTCCTTTTAATTTGCACATTCCCAGTTGGCGTCGCAGGCAGTATTTGGTGAGCATCAGCGGGGTGTCGGGGTCGTGGGTCTCTTCGAACGGGCGTTCTGTTTCCACAGTGACCGGGGTGTGTTCCTGCAGGAGTCGCGGATAGGTCTCTGTGCGTTTTTCGTTGAGTAGTTGCACCAGTTGTCTGCGGCACTGTGAGATTTGTTTTGCAGGTACGAAATAATGGTCGTCGAAGTGTATGTTTATCGCTTTTGCCTCGTAGACGCTGTCGCCCAGTTTGCCGAGGTTGGTGCGTATGTTATCGTGTTGCGGAGTCTGTGCCTCGTCCATAGTCCACTCGCTGCTCACAGTGTTGCCGCGAGGGTCGCTCATGGTTACATGGGTTTTATATACATCTATTACAACATCTATACGTCGTTCTGCGGTGGGTCGTGACAGGGTCTTCTCCCATTCCACATCTTTATTGCGGAAATACTGCACTCCGGGTTTCGGTTGCCATGCAGCAGCATTGTTCAGTTGCATGCCTTTCAGTTCGCCGTCGGAGATATAACAGAGTCCGTCGCCATTGTGCAACACACTATTGTTGTCGAGGTGTTCGCCCATGGATTTAGGTGTGAGGATGTTGGCATCGGGACGCGACACATCGGTTACGAAACCGCGATTGAAACTCTTAAGGATGTTGGGAGTGAAGGTGTAGCGCACAGTACCCTCGGAACTGCGGCAGTACTGGTCGGGTGCCTGTGCTATGAGGCGGTCGAGTGCCTGGGAGTAGGCAGCTGTGATGTTTTTCACATAGTCGGCTCCCTTCAGACGGCCTTCAATCTTAAACGAAGTGGCTCCTGCCTCTACGAGCGACTGCAGGTTGAGGAGTTGGCAGTTGTCCTTCAGTGAGAGCAGGTGTTTTTTACTGATGAGTACCTCGTCGGTGTCGGCATCGACAAGGTCCAGTTCCATGCGGCATACCTGAGCACACTCACCTCGGTTGGCACTGCGGCCGAACAACCACTCACTGGCATTGCAGCGACCGCTGAGTCCTACGCAGAGGGCTCCATGCACGAATACCTCAAGACTGACCTCGGGCACAGCCTTGTGGATGGCACTGATCTCGCCGGTGGTGAGTTCGCGGGCAAGGACTACCTGTCGAAAACCGAGTTGGCGGAGTTGTTCCACCTTCTCAGCTGTACGGTTGTCCATCTGAGTGGAGGCGTGCAAAGGGATAGGGGGTAGACGGAGACTGAGCAGGCGGAGATCCTGCACGATGAGGGCATCGCAACCAGCCTCGTACAACTGCCAGCAGAGGCGTTCTGCCTTCTGCCGTTCGTCATCGTAAATTATGGTGTTTACAGTAACATAAACTTTTGCGCCGTACTGGTGGGCAAAGGCTGTCAGTCGGGCTATGTCCGCTACTGAATTGCCGGCAGCGGCTCTGGCTCCAAACTCCTCAGCACCAATATATACTGCGTCAGCTCCGTGCTTAATAGCCTCGATGCCGATGTCAGCAGTCTTTGCAGGCGAGAGAAGTTCAAGAGGTGTCATTCGATTTCGTTTATGTTGTAAGGTGTTTCTTGGTAAACGTAATAGTTCAGCCAGTTGGTATAGAGCAGGTTGGCTGCAGCCCGCCAGCGCACCACAGGATGCAGCTTGGGGTCGTCGTTGGGGTAGTAGTTATAGGGAATATGTATTGGTTTCCCCTTCTTTATGTCGCGCCAGTATTCGTCGTTGAGTGTCATCGGAGAGTATTCCAGGTGGCAGGTGATGAAGAACTCGCGACCGTTTCTGCCCTCTACGATGGTGATGCCTGCTTCGTCGCTCTCGGCAATGATCTGAAGATTCTCTGCTTCCAGTTTCTTGAAGTCTTCGTGTTTGAGTTCGAGGAAACGGCTGTGAGGAGCGAAGAACTCATCGTCGAATCCGCGGAAGATGGGCAGTTCGGGAGATAGCATTTTGTGGTTGAATACTCCAAACACCTTTCCGTCGGTATTGTGTTTGGGAACTCCATAGAAGTGGTACAGGGCAGCGAAGGCAGCCCAGCACACATAGATGGTGCTGGTTACGTTATGGTGTGCCCAGTTGAACACTTCGACCAGTTCGTTCCAGTATGTTACGTCTTCGTAATTGATAAATTCCAGTGGGGCACCAGTCACGATGAGTCCGTCGTACTTCTCCTTCTTCATCTCCTCGAAGGTGCGATAGAATGCCAACATATGTTCTATCGGAGTGTTCTTGGGAGTGTGGGACTTAATCTTCATAAATTCCACTTTTATCTGCAGGGCAGAGTTGGAGAGGATGCGGATGAAGTCGGTTTCGGTAGTGATTTTAAGCGGCATGAGATTGAGCACGGCCAGTCGGAGCGGACGGATCTGCTGACTGTCGGCTCTCTTATATCCCATCGTGAATATGTTTTCCTGCTTCAGTGTGTTGATTGCAGGCAGTTGGTCTGGTAATATCAGTGGCATTACTTATGGTGATTGAGAATTGAAAATTAAAAATTAAAAATTAAAATTGATAATTGACAATTGAACTCCTAACTCCTCACTCCTAACTCTCAATAATGTTCAGCATTTTGATTGTTGCCTTGATGGCTGCTTCTGTCTGGTCGGCATCGAGGGCGCGGGTGCGGTAGTTCTTATCGTTGTAGGTCCATGAGATGGTGGTCTGCACGAGTGCGTCGGTGCGTCCGCCTGGTGGAATGCTTACCTGGTAGTTTGCCAACCAAGGGAAGGTGCGCTGGAGTTTGTTTTTGTATATGTGGCGCACAGCCCTCACGAAGGCGTCGTACTGTCCGTCGCCCATGGCGCTCTCCTCGTATATCTCGCCTCCGATTTCCATCTTTACCGATGCCATAGGTTTGAGACCATAGGCGGTGGTGACCATATAGGAGATGAGTTTTACCTTGTCGTCGGGAGCAGTGTGTTTGAGCACATCACTGATGATGTAGGGCAGGTCTTCCTGAGTGACCAGCTGTTTCTTGTCGCCCAGTTCGATTATTCGGTCTGTAACCCTGCGAGTCTGTTCGGGAGTGAGTTCCAATCCCAGTTCCTCAAGGTTTTTCAGGATGTTTGCCTTGCCTGAGTTTTTGCCCAGTGCATATTCGCGTTTGCGACCGAAGCGTTCCGGAAGCAGGTCGTTGCAGTACAGGTTGTTTTTGTTGTCACCATCTGCATGTACTCCTGCCACCTGGGTGAATACACTGTCGCCGATAATCGGTTTGTTTGGCGGAACGGCAATGCCTGAGAGGTTTTCCACCAGTTTGCTGGCTTCGCCCAACATAGCTTCGTTGATGTTGGTGGAAACGTGCAGGTGGTCTTTGAGTATTGCCTGTATGCTCGACAGAGGAGCATTGCCTGCGCGTTCGCCCAATCCGTTAAGAGCTGTATGCACACCTGTTGCACCATTATTAACTGCTGCCAGTACATTGCTGGTAGCCAGGTCGTAGTCGTTGTGGGCATGGAAGTCGAAGTGCAGGTCGGGGTAGCGCTCCGTCATCTGTTTGAAATAATCAGCCGTAAGCATAGGATTGAGTATGCCCAAGGTGTCGGGCAACATGAATCGCTCAATGCCTTCGTCTTTGAGTGCGTCGATGAAGTTGAACACATACTCGGGAGAGTCTTTCATGCCGTTTGACCAGTCCTCCATATACACATTCACGCTGATGCCCAGTGTGCGTGCATAGGCTATGGAACTCTTTATGTCGGCAATGTGCTCGTCGAGAGTTTTCTTCAGTTGATAACAACAGTGTTTTTCAGAACCCTTACAAAGGAGGTTGATGACCTTGCAACCGGTGTCGTTGATCCAGTCGAGCGAGGTAGTGCCGTCAACAAATCCCAACACTTCCACACTCTTCAGTTTGTCAACCTGACGTGCCCAGCGGCAAATCATCGTAACAGCCTCTTTCTCGCCTTCGCTCACACGGGCACTGGCTACCTCGATTCTGTCAACATTCAGCTGTTGCAACAGCATGCGTGCAATGAGCAACTTCTCGTGTGGCACAAAGCTCACTCCGTTCGTCTGCTCACCATCGCGCAGCGTGGTGTCCATTATCTCTACACTTCTTACCATTAAAGATTATGCTTTCTTGATATAGTCAACAATCCAAGCACCTACTTCTTTAGTGCCGTACTTAGCTCCACCTTCAACCTGGATTTCAGGTGTGCGCACATTCTGATCGAGGCTTGCGTTTACAGCCTGGCGGATGAGTGCGCCTTCAGCCTTCAGACCGAAGTATTCGTAGAGCATGGCAACGGAAAGAATCTGTGCCAGTGGGTTTGCGATGTTCAGACCTTTAGCCTGTGGCCAACTGCCATGGATAGGTTCGAAGACAGGTGTGTGTTCGCCGGTAGATGCTGATGGCAGCAGACCCATAGAACCTGTGATGCAAGAGCCCTCGTCGGTAAGGATGTCGCCGAAGGTGTTTTCTGTAACCATCACATCGAAGAAGGTAGGTTCCTGTATCATGCGCATTGAAGCATTGTCAACATACATGAAGTCGGTCTTCACATCTGGATACTTTGGTGCCATCTCCTGTGCAACAGCTCTCCACAGACGGCTTGATGCAAGTACGTTTGCCTTGTCAACGACTGTGAGGTGTTTCTTTCTCTGCTGTGCATACTGGTAGGCTACCTTCAGGATGCGCTCTACCTCAGCACGGCTATAGGCATTGGTGTCGTAGGCATAGTCTGTGCCTTCTTTCTTCTCTCCGAAGTACATACCGCCGGTGAGTTCACGAATGCAGATGAAGTCGGCACCGCGAACGAGTTCGTCCTTCAGTGGTGACTTGTGAATCAGACAGTCGAAAGTAGTGACCGGACGCACATTGGCGAAGAGTCCCAATTTCTTTCTCATTGCCAGCAGACCCTGCTCAGGACGCACCTTGGCATTTGGGTTGTTGTCGAACTTAGGGTCGCCAACACTTGCAAAGAGAACTGCATCAGCATCCATACAAGTCTGGAATGTATCTTCCGGGAATGGGTCGCCCACTTCGTCGATGGCATGAGCACCACAGATAGCTTCTTTGTAACTGACAGTGTGTCCGAATTTATCAGCTATTGCGCTGCAAACTGCTACACCCTGTTCCATGATTTCGGGACCGATACCGTCGCCCGCCAAAACAGCAATTTTCAAATTCATAGTAGTATATGTTTAAATTTTGCGCGAAGGTACAAATAAATCTTCAAAAAAAATAGCAAATTTACAACAGAACAAAGTATCGGGGCATAAAAAAGGAAAAAGAGCTAATCTCTCGATCGGCTCTTTTAGTCTCAATAAGTATTAATTTTTTAAGGTAAAAAGATTGTTTTTAGGATGTCGCAAAGATAGGGAGTCTTTACATATAGCGAAATACCTAAAAGCATGTTGTGAAACATAAGTGTCCGTACACAATGTTTTATTTGTCTTTATACCTTGTTTTTTTGCAACTTTTTTATGGTGAAATAGTACGGAGTGAGTGGCTTTTTTGTCAATTTTTCTTTTTGCTTATTGTCTCCAAGAATGCCTTGGTGATGAAAAATGAGCGTTGTGCCATTTCCTCCCAGAAGTTTTTCCACTGTTCTGCATGATTGTCGGCTCCTGGTGTGTCGCTTATGATGCGGAAGCTGACGAATGGTTTGTGGTAGAGGTAGCAGGTGTGTGCAATGGAAGCCGACTCCATGTCGCAGGCAAGTCCTGCGGGGAAGTGGTCTTTGATGG
>DEJD01000058.1:10169-10415 GCA_002353215.1 Prevotellaceae bacterium UBA2757 | reverse complement strand
TGCTTTCTCAACCAGTTCTGCATCTCCGTCGAAGAAGGTGGGCAGTCCCTGCACCTGTCCGTATTCGCAACCCATGCCGCACCACACATCGTGGTAGCAAATCTGATTGCTCACAACTACATCCATGATGTTGAGACACTTGTCGATGCCTCCTGCCACACCTGTGGAGATAATGCAGTCGGGAGAAAAAGTTCTGATGAGTTCAGCTGTGCCTATGGCTGCATTTACCTTGCCTATGCCGCACTG
>DEJD01000058.1:4422-10118 GCA_002353215.1 Prevotellaceae bacterium UBA2757 | reverse complement strand
CCTGCCTTCTGTTCGGTTTTGTTCTCCATGAGGTGTGCCAGCTGGTCGTGCTCCACCGTCATGGCTGTGAGTATTCCGAGTTTCATTCTGTTGGGTTTACAAAGTTGATGCGTTTATTTTTCTACGTAACTGTTCAGTTTGTTGATGTAGTACTGGCGCAGGTCGCTCCACTTGTAGTATGGGTAGTTGTCGGTGAAGACTGGCAGTTTTGCTTCTTTCTCGTTGAGGAGTACCTTCACGAGGATGTCGTCAACATTGAGTTGACCTGCCTTTGTCTTTTTCGGACGATAGAAGACCATCTGGATGTTGCATGCCATAGGATAGATGCGATAGTTGACCCAGTAGTTTTCGAGGTTGTCGAGGTCGTTGGTCTTCACGCCGCAAGAGTCCAGTTCCATGAGACAGGCAAGTGGCATTACACATACTTCGTGACCGAAACGGAGTGAAGCACCATTGGTGTATGTCTTGCTTGCAAATACTGTGTCGGCAGTCTCTATCATATTGCGCAAGAGGTATCGCTGACTGAAAGGCATGATGCTGCCAGTCACTGGAGAAGGACCGTAACGGAGATACCATTCTATGTTCTTTGCACGCCACTGGTCGTAAGCCTCTTCTTCTGTGAATACTGAGTAGATGTCCTCACCGAAACTATGGCTCTGCATATTGTTGCCGACTTTGAAAAGGGCACGCATAAAGGCACCGGCACGAAACTCTTTTGCCTGCCAGTAAGCAGGGTCGTTGAAGAGGGCGGAGCAGAGTCGTTCCGGATGGGTATAGCGCTCTTTGTACTCATCGATAATCTTTCTTGCCGGCTTCACTGCTTCCCTGAGCTGATCGTCCCAGTCGCGGTTGAGGTAGTACTGGAGAGACTCGCTCACATCATTGTGGATTTTCAGGTTAGGATTGAAGGCAGCAAGTTCTTCGCATTCTGCCTCCATAGAGAGGATGCAACGGATAACCACTGTGCTGCGGGCATCGAGTTCGGCTGTCTTGCCAGAGAATATCTCAGGGAAGTTTTGAGTCATGCGCTTACCGATCTGGTGGTGCTGCTGTTCGCCTATGTCGGAGAGTTCGCCCAAGCGGTTTACGGTAGTAGGATAGAAACGTTCAAGCTTCTCCAATACTTCCAGTCCGAGTGGAGTCAGTTTTCCGTCTTCCTTTGCCTTGCGCATTTTCTCCAACGGATTGGTATAGTCGGTTTTTTCGATAAGCCAACGGGAACCATGACGTCCGTAATGGTCCATATAGAATGGTTCGTAACCCTTTGGTGTCGGGGTGAGTTTTTTGTTTGGGGCGATGTATGCCACATGATTGCTTCCTGTAAGCAGAATGTTCTCGTGGATTTCTTCGCGTGCTGTCTGAGCAAAACACATTGCTGACACAGTCAGTGCGATGGATAGAAGTTGAAGTTTCATTGTTTCTATAATATAATAATGTGTAATTAGATACTTTGTTCTACATTCCATACGAATGCACGGAGTCCGAGCAGGGGATTGTCCGTGTCGAGTTGTTTCAGACGGCTCAGCAGTGGAGCTACTTTCGTGTCCTCGACAACGGTGAAGAGGGCATCGTTCAGTGTCGGCCATGCATGACTTCCCAGGTGTGGGTCGCCAGTCTTCGAACCTCGTCCGCTTACGTCGGAAAGTAGTGTGTAACCGCGTGCATTCGATGCGTCGAGAGTATCTATTACCTTCTCGTGCAGGGCGCGGTCGTATGTGATAAATATTGTTTTCATAAGATTGTGTATCTTAAAGATTATGGTTATTCATTCTCTTCCAGATGGATTTTGTTCAGGTCTCGCTGGGCGTTCTTTTCCATCACACTGACACGAGTGGTGACGAGCATTTCCTCTGCCTTGTGTTGCTTCCAGTATTCGTTCAGTTCGCGCTTTGCCTTCATCTTGCGGCGCTGACGTTTAACACCTGTAGCTCCGAAGATGCAGAACATAGAAGGCACATAGATAAGTGTGAGCACTGTAGAAACCAACAGACCTCCGATTATGGACACACCAAGTGGTCGCCATGTCTCTGCTCCTACTCCGTGACTCATAGCCATTGGGAGCATACCGAGGATGGTGGTGAGCGAAGTCATGAGGATAGGGCGCAGACGGCTTCGTGCTGCAATCACGGCAGAACGGGTGAGTCCGATTCCGCGTTCGCGCATCAGCTGTGTGTAGTCGATAAGTACGATACCATTCTTCACAACGATACCGATAAGCATGATACCACCAAGCATTGACATGATGTTCAGGTTTGTGCTGGTTGTAACCAAAGCAAGGATGATACCTGAGAATGCGAATGGTACTGAGAGCATGATAATGAATGGGTAGGTGAGTGATTCGAACTGAGCAGCCATCACGATGAATACAAGCATGATGATGAGGATGCCCAATGTGCCAAGGTCGCGGTTTGAATCCTGCTGGTCTTCATATGTACCTGCTACCTGAACAGTGACACCATTCGGTATGTCGAGTTCGTCTGTAATCTTATTACCCAAATCCACACCGTCGGAGAGAGCATAACCAGCTGCGAGCACGGCGTTTACTGTGATGATACGCTGACGGTCCTTACGTTCGATGGTTGGTGGAATAGCACTTTCCTCTACAGTTGCCACGTCTTTCACTCTCACCTGTCTGCCTGCAGAAGTAGGGATAATCATGTTTTCTATGTCGCTGACATCCTGACGGGCTGTAGGTTCGAAGCGCACTTTGATTTCGTACTCTTCTCCGTCCTCACGGTAGTATGACATGAGCGAACCATAGATGAGGTTGCGCACATAACCACCTGCAGTAGCCAGGGTGAGTCCCTCCTTAGCCAGTTTGTCGCGGTCGAAGTTAACAACGATTTCCGGTTGGAAGTCGGAACGTGATATGTTGACCTGTGAAATCATCGGACTCTCACGGAACTTCTCAGCCATCTGGTCTGCCAGGTGACGGGTGTCGTCGAGGTCGTAACCGTAGATTTCGAATTGTGCAGTAGCCTGACCACCCATAGCTGCAGCCTGCTGACCACCAAGGTTTACCTGGAACTTAGCCAGTTCGGGGATTACCTTCAGGTCGGCACGCATCTCATCACAAATCTCTGCCAGTCCCTGCGGACGTTTATTCGACGGAACCATCATGATGTTGAACGAGATGATATGTGAACCGTTTGACTGAAGTGATGCGAAGGTGTTGTTGTCACCAGCCTGACCAACTGTGAAGTTACAAGACTGCATATAGTCTCCATAGCGATCCATCCACTTTCTTGTGAGTCCCTTTGCCAAATCTTCAGCAATCTCTACTCGAGTACCGATAGGAAGTTCAAGCGAAATACCGATACGACCGGAGTCGTTTGCAGGGAAGAACTCAGACTTGATACCGAATACCTTTGCACAAGCTATTGATGCTATAAACAGACAGATACAACCCACGATGACTGTCCAGCGATGGCGCACAGCCCAGTTGATTCGTGCTTCATACCAGTTGTCAAGTCGGTCGAGTGAATGGGATATAGGAGTGTACAGTTTTTTGAAAAGTCCACTTTGTTTTTTCTGCAGACGAAGCATCTGTGAACAGAGCATAGGTGTGAATGAGAGGGCAGAAGTGGTGGATATAGTCATGATGATACACATCATCCATCCGAGCTGCTTGAAGAGTACACCGGCAATACCTGTCACCATGGTCAAAGGGAAGAACACGGCAATCATGGTCAGTGTGGAAGCAATAACCGAGATGGCTACCTCGTTTGTAGCGTTTATAGCAGCCTGCTTCGGGTCTGATCCGCGTTCTATGTGTGTCGTGACATTTTCCAGCACCACAATGGCGTCGTCCACAACGTTACCGATGGCAATGGTGAGACATGAGAGCGAAATCATGTTGATAGAACCGTCTGTCGCATACAGATAGACGAACGATGCAATCAACGACATTGGGATGGTGATGACGATGATGAGTGTGGCGCGCCAGCGTCCCAGGAACAGGAATACTACGAGAGCCACGAATATCATTGCGAAGAGGATGGTCTCTTCGAGTGAAGCGATTGTGTTCAGGATGTTGTCGGAGGTGTTGACGATAATACCTAATTTTACGTCAGAAGGCAGGTTTTTCTGCAATGACGGCAGGGCTTTCATCACTTTCTTCGAGATAGCCACAGAGTTGGCTCCCGACTGCTTCTGAACTACGATCATAGCACCTTGCACACCCTTTGTGTAGGTCTTCTGAGCGCGTTCCTCTACATTATCCACTACTCGGGCTACATCGCGCAGATACACATTCACACCTTTGAACGAACCTACTACGACACCAAGCATCTCTTTCGGGTCGTTGAATTCGCCTTCCACACGAACGGTATAAGTCTGTGTACCCACATCGATAGTACCATTTGTCATGTTCTGGTTCTCTCCCGAGATGGCAGCTGCAACTTGAGCTGGGTTCAGGTTGTAAGCCTCCATCTTCAGAGGGTCCATATACACGTTGATTTCTCGTTTTGGAGCACCTGCGATACTTACAGTACCCACTCCGTCGATACGGGCAAGTGGGTTCGCTACATTATCATCCAGTATCTTATAGAGTGCCTGTTGTGATTCCTCTGCCTGTACTGAAAGCAGGAGGATAGGAATCATATCGGTTGAGAACTTGAAGATGATAGGTGTCTGAGCATTGTCCGGCAGACGGTTGCTCACCATATCCAGTTTGTCTCGCACATCATTCGTCAAGGCGTCTATGTCGTATCCATACTCGAACTGCAGGGTTACTACACTGACACCTTCCTTTGAGTTACTGGTTATGTGCTTGAGGTGTTCCACTGCGTTAAGGGTGTTCTCAAGCGGACGAGTCACATTGTTTTCTATATCTTCTGCACTTGCACCAGTATAGTATGTCATAACCATAATGGTGTTTGTGTCGATATCCGGATAAAGGTCGATTGGCAACTTCCACAGCGAGAAGATACCAAACACCATAACAGCCAAAAAGCAGAGGCTGGTCATAATCGGTCGTTTGACCGCTCCTTCATATAAACTCATATTCTGTTTGGAGATTTTTTTGAGGGTGATTATTCCACTACAGTCACTTCGCGGCCGTTAGCCAGTCGGCTCTGACCTGCAACCACAACCATATCACCTGGTTCTACACCACTGATAATTTCAAATTCCTTACCGATGTGCTTACCCAGTTCTACCTTGTTGTAGCTTACCTTACCGTCTTTATACACATACACATAACGGTCGCCGGCACCAATCTGTTTTACGAGAGCCATATCGGGAACAAGCACGTGGCGAGCATGTCCGAAATCGACTGTGGCACGTGCGAACATACCTGGACGCACCTTCTGACTGTCGTTGTTGATAGTGATTTCAACTGGGAAGGTGTGTGTAGATGTGTCGATGGTAGGGTAGATGATGGTGATGAGACCTGTGAATGTTTCACCTTCGTATGCATCCAGTGCTATGTTCACTGTCTGTCCCTTCTTCACGAGTTTGTAGAAGTTCTCAGAGATATTGATGATGAGTTTTACAGGGTTAGTCTGTTCTACTGTAAGGATAGGATTCCCGCTGTACATATCTCCATTGTCATAGTTGCGGGCAGTGATAACACCATTGATTGGGGCTACCAGCTGAGTGTTCTGTACCAACTGACGGTACTGGGTTGAGAGTACGTCGAGCTGCATTTTCGCATTGTCGTATTCAGCCTTGCTTGCACCACCTACTTCATAGAG
>DEJD01000058.1:3603-4277 GCA_002353215.1 Prevotellaceae bacterium UBA2757 | reverse complement strand
ATTTCACTCTCTACAGTTGCAGTGTATGTCTCAGTCTGAGGGATGTCTGCAGTTTTTACCTTTTCAATTTTTACATCTGGTTTTTCTGATGCAACGCTTTGTGTTGCTATCTGTCCGTCGTTCGACTTTCCGCCGCAAGCAGCAAGTAATGCTATAGCAGCTACTGACAGCACAGAAATTTTCAATCCTTTAATAGTTCTCATATATATTACTTTTTATTATTACTTCAAATACTGTTCTTTTCCCAATGCATAGTCAAGGTCGGCCTTGTTGGTCAGGTAGTCGTGAATAGACTGCACATATGTCAGTTGGGCCTGTGTCTCTGCGGTCTCACTCTGGTTCAGTTCCAGGATAGTTCCGCGTCCCACCTCATAACGTTTGCTGCTTATCATCACGGCTTTCTCAGCCTGTTTTACAGCCTCTGCGTTAGAGTTTACCTGAGCTATGGTACTTGCCATATTCTGCATATATGTCTCAATCGACATGAGCAGTTTGCGACGAGTATCCTCTCTCTGGTCCTGCATCTGAGCTATTTTTATTTTGTTTGTTCTCAGTTTTGTCCAGTCGCTTGCTCTGTAGATTGGAATGTTGAGTGTGAATACCATTGAAGCACTTGGAGAGTAGTGGTATCCGAATACGTTCCAGTCTTTGTTGTACAGACTCTGATACTGTCC
>DEJD01000058.1:1046-3441 GCA_002353215.1 Prevotellaceae bacterium UBA2757 | reverse complement strand
CGATAGTTCGACAGACTGTCGTTGATTATGATATCGATATTCTCCGTGATACCCATCAGCACCTTCAGTTTCAGGGTAGCCAGAGAGAATCCTGTCTGAGCCTTTACCATGTTGGAGTTCATACCTCGCATCTGCACCTCTGCACTCAGTTTGTCGTATTCGCTTACCTTGCCCACATTATATTTCTCAGCAACTACATCGTAGTTTACCTTTGCAGTGCGGAAACTCTTTTCCATCACTCTGTAGCTGTCTTGAGCGAGGATAGTGGCATAGTAGGCTTTTGTAACTTGGTTGATAAGGTCCAACTTACTACTTCTCGATTTCTCCTGTGCCAGTTTGATGTCTTCCTTTGTCAGACTCATGTTCTGATATACGGTAGGGGCAAACAAAGGCAGGTTCAGGGTTGCTGTACCAGTAGCTGTATTGGTATTGTCCTGACCCATCTTGAATGAATTACCGCCAAGGTTCATCGTAGCAGCGAGGATAGTATGCTGCAGGGTTGCACTCACGCCCAGGGTAGGCAACAGAGCCTGCCATGCTTCAGTGTGTGCCACTTGCTTCAGCCTTATCTCTTTTTCGGCTATTTTGATTACCGGGTTTTCGGCGAGAGCAATCTCAATCGCCTTGTCGAGCGTCAAATCCAAACTGCCTATAGCCGGCTCGACCATACTTTGTGCCGAGGTGTGCAATATGTTTGCAACCAACATCCCTAAACACAAAACCAATTTCTTACTTTTTAATTTCACTTTTTTTGTATGATTTCTAATTGTTATCTTTTCTTACCTAAAATTTTACAAAATCGGCTGCAAATGTAAAACAAAAAAATGGAACAGTTGCTATATCAACTATTCCTCCTTGCATTTTATGACATTATTTATATAATTTTAGGTTTTGGGGGGTACATTTATCCCATATCGGAGACCAATTATTTCACTTTCTCCTGTTCCTCCTTGCCGTCTGCTGTACTCTTGCCTTTCAGAATCAGATAATCGCACGATGTGCGGCTGGGACAGTGTGCAAAAATCTCAGTCAGTATGCATTCCTTGTTGTTGATGTGAGTAATGCCTACCCATTTTCCATCGCGCTTGCAAATCTTCACCATACGTTTCTTGTATGCTTTCAGTTTTACATACACCTCGTTATCTCCTTCTTCCTCAACCGAGTAACCATATGCCAACTTGCGCTGAATAAACGTTAGTTCACCAGTGGTAATAGGATTCTCCTCCAGTCGGTACCAATAAGGGTGCAACGGCTTGTTTTTGTCCAGTTTTCCGTTTTTCAGGTTCACATCATAAACAATAATATTCTTGTTCAGGTTCCTGGAAACAAAGAAAAGTCTGTCTGCTGCCATTGCTGAATTTGCAACCATGCACAAAAGTGCGAAAATCAGTCCGGAATATTTCATTCTTAATTGTTGTTCTATTCAAAATTTGTGCGAAGTAAAGAAAAAAAACTAATCTGTACAATAGAAGAAAGAATTAATTCATATCTTTGTACCGTATAATCTTTTTATATTTCCATGAAAATAAATAAAATATTTTTGTTCCTTGTTGCATTTCTATATAGCTCTATTGCCTTGAAAGCCAGTGCTGTGTGGTATGACGGAACCAATGCTGTGAGCTACCAGGTAGTGGGAAAGGCGGCTCCTGTCGTTCAGCAGGCTCTTCGTCTGTTTGAGGGCGATATGGAGTTGGTGACAGGCAAGAAAGCAGTTGCCTCCAAGAATGCTGTCATCAGCATTGTGCAAGGAAAGGGCAACGATGACGGCTTCTGCATTAGTGTGAAAGATGGCAAGATAGTGGTTGAGGGTCACAATGCCCGAGGTGCTGCCTATGGTCTCTTGGAACTGAGTAGGATGGCAGGTGTTTCGCCATGGATTTGGTGGGGCGATGTGCGTCCACACAGCCAAAACAAGTTATCTTTGCCAGATGATTTTCGCGTGGAGCATACCCCTTCTGTTCAGTATCGTGGCATCTTCATAAATGACGAAGACTGGAGCATTCGCAAGTGGTCAAAGGACAATATGGGACCACAAACCTATAAGCGACTCTTCGAACTGATGCTGCGCCTTCGTGCCAACATCATCTGGCCTGCTATGCATGATGTGAGTCCTGGTTTCTTTACTGTAAAGGGAAATAAAGAAATGGCCGATTCCTTCGGTATTTTGATAGGTACAAGCCATTGTGAACCCTTGCTTCGCAACAATGTGGCAGAATGGAATGTAAAGGAACGAGGAGCATATAACTATATCACCAATCGCGATGCAGTAAAGAAATACTGGGCAGAGCGCCTGAAGGAGGTGAAGGGTTCGGAAGAATTCTTTACTATCGGCATGCGTGGCATTCATGACGGTTCGATGGAGGGGGTGAAGACGCCAGAGGAAAAACTGAATGGC
>DEJD01000058.1:0-992 GCA_002353215.1 Prevotellaceae bacterium UBA2757 | reverse complement strand
GTGGAGAAGGTGCCACAAGTATTCATCCCTTATAAAGAGGTGCTGGAGATTTATGAGAGTGGTCTGAGAGTGCCTGATGATGTCACCCTGATGTGGTGCGATGACAACTATGGTTACCTGACTCGCCTTCCCGATGCAGAACAGCAGAAGCGCAAGGGTGGTGGAGGTGTGTATTATCACCTCAGTTACTGGGGCAGACCGCATGATTATCTGTGGCTTACTACAACGCAGCCAGGCCTCATATGTGCTGAGATGAAGGCTGCCTATGACCACAACTGCCGAAAACTCTGGATAGCAAACGTTCATGACCCCAAGGTGGCAGCATATGACTTGGAACTGTTCCTCGATATGGCTTGGGATATTGAAGCAATAACCCCTTCGACAATAGGAAAGCACCTCGAACAATGGCTTGTCACCCAGTTTGGGGCAGAGGTAGGACATGCCATAGCACCTGCTATGCGAGAGTTCTATCGTCTGAATGGCATTCGTCGTCCCGAATTCATGGGATGGACACAGGTAGAGCTCGACAAGAAGAAATATCCTGGCGGCAAGTCTGTTCCTACAACAACAGAGTTTACCCGAAAACAGGCATTTGAGCGGATGAATGACTTCGCACGAATCGAAGCAACTGTTGATGTTTATGCTCAGATGATACCAGAATACCGGCAGGATGCCTATTTCGCTCATGTTCTCTATCCGGTACATGCTTCTGCAGCTATGACACGAAAGATGCTCTTAAATGGTAAGGACTATAACCTCATACAAATGCTGACAGAGCACTACAACACCATGAATAATGGCAAATGGAAAGGTATGATGTCAGCAACTCCCCGTGACTTGCCAGTCTTTGCACCGGATGTGCATACAGAATTGCCGCAACATCCGTCAGGAGGACCATGTATAGCCCGCAACGCCTGTCAGTATGATAGCAGTACAAGCCCTTGTACAGTAATAGATATGCTGGGACACTCTATGCATGCTGTCAGTCTTCC
>DEJD01000068.1:14667-17848 GCA_002353215.1 Prevotellaceae bacterium UBA2757 | reverse complement strand
GATGGTGGAATGGTAGACACGAGGGACTTAAAATCCCTTGGACATTGCGTCCGTGCGGGTTCGAGCCCCGCCTCCGGTACTACATAGCAAACAGCAGGTTTCGTGCTGTTTGCTTTTTTTGTTCCATAGGGATTTCCCCAAAGAATAGGAAAAATATCTTCCGAAGTAGGAAAAACACTTAAGCATAGGACTGAGGAATGCCATATCTTTGCCACCGTAAAAGAATCGCAAATGATGTTTAACCTAAAAAATATTAGTCTTATGAAAAAGTCAGTTTTTACACTTATCGCAGTTTTAGTTCTCAGTACTACAACTATGAATGCTCAGAGATATGGTGGCGGTCGTCACGATAATGGCAGCCGAGTAGAGAATATGCAGCGCGGTTGCGGTGGTAGTGAAGCAATTCGCGGAACAACCCTTTACGGCGGTGGTGGATATATCGCAACTCCAAGACGCGAAGTGATAGTAGAGCGCGGATATGGCAGACCATGTCCTCCTCCTCCAGTAAGAGTGGTGCATCACCCAGTTCGTCCAGTGCATGTAGTTCATCACCGCCCCGCTCCAGTATATGTAGAGCCAGTTTATGTAGCTCCATGTCCTCCTCCAGTAGTAGTGCATAATTCTACAGCAGCAGGAATCGTAGCCGGAGCAATTACTGTAACAGCTCTCGCAGCTTTGCTTGCACACTAAAAAATAATTCCATATCTTTGTAGCAGAAACCAAAACAAAGAGATACTATGAAAGGATTTGCTACACTACTGTGCCTTCTGTCGGTAATGACGGTGAAGGCACAGAATTTGCAGAAAGGCGACTACGGATTTCTGTATTGTCACATGTCGGGCGAGGGCGAATGGACAGCCTACGCACTGAGTCGCGACGGACTGAATTATCATGATCTGATTGACGGAAAGGAAGTGTATGATACTGAGAAACTGTCGGAAATAGAAGGCGGAGCTCGCGATGCATATATCTGCAGGAAGAGTGATTCGGGTAAGGGTTACCTGATGGTTACGACTGATATGTCGAACAGGAAAAGCCGTACTTGGTTTAATTACGGAATCAATCTGCTGCGCTCAGATAACCTGACCGACTGGACTGCGAAGACTTTCGATTTCCGCAAGGGAAGCAGCATATTCTGCGACCCGGAATCGCCGGATGTGTATAAGGACTGGAGCACTATCAAACGTGTGTGGGCTCCACAGATTTTCTGGGACCCGAACTACACTTGGGCTGATGGCACAAAAGGCGGATATATGATTTACTATTCGATGTGGAACCCTGATGAAGAGGCTTACGACCGCATGTATTACAGTTATGCCGACCATTCGTTCACACAACTGACAAAACCGCGCATCCTGTTCGACTGGGGTTATGCAACCATCGATGCCGACATCAATTACCTGGAGTCTGACGGCAAGTACCACATGCTGATAAAGAAGGAAGGCGGACATCCCGGCATTTTCCAGACAAGCAGTTATAAACTGACCGGTCCTTATCCGGAACCGGACGAGAAGGATTTTGTAAGTTTCGAAGGCAATAAGAAATGTGAGGGTAGCAGCGCTTTCCAGATTCCCGGTGAAGAGGGATGGAGAGTGGCTTATATCCAATATAGCACAAACCCAAGGCAATACAGAATCTGTCAGACGGACAAGTATCTGCGCAATTTCCACGATCCTGTAACAATTCAGGGTGTGAAGGCTCCACAGCACGGTTCTTTCATGCGACTCACCAAGGCGGAGTATAAGCGTCTGGAGGCGTGGAGCAAGAAGAAGATGCAGGAGAATAAGTAAACTGCTGAAAGAGGAGAGAACAGTCCCTTGGAGAAGTCTGCTGATTATTTTTTAGCCGAACTGCAACATGTCGGTGACATGTATGGAGAAGGGCAGTCGGAATATTCCATACATGAGTGCTACAACGAACTGTATCGTGTGTTCAACGAAGCACTCATGTATCTTACTGCGGACAAACGACTCGATTTCTCTGGCGCCTTCGCACGACTCACATATATCGCTCAAAACAAAGAACTGCCTACTGAACTGACAAACAGACTAAATGCGTTCAGAAACAGGGTAAAGAATAAGACTTACGAGAAGAATAACGGCACAGCCTTTGGGTTTGACCTGAAGGCTGTAACCCTTTTCATCAAGGCTGTATATGGGCTGGAAGATGTTCATGGTTCATGGTTCAAGGTTCAAAGTTCCAAGTCCCAGGATTCAAGTTCCAAGATTCAAGTTCCAAGTTCGGAGTCTGTTTGCATGCGCATTTCCGTCGTTTCATGGGATGCACATTATATATATGGTGCAGCAGAC
Source organism: Prevotellaceae bacterium UBA2757 (assembly GCA_002353215.1). The sequence continues at coordinate 15,539 of DEJD01000068.1, read as the reverse complement.
ACAGAACAGGGAGGTGATGTAAAGGTTTGCTATACTGATAATTCCAATTTCCTTGGTAACTGGAATTATATTGCTGCACTGCTGTCGAAGGGCGACCAACTGAATCTGGTGAATCCGTACCTGAAGAACGGTGTGTATTATCCGGAACTGATAATTTACCAACCTGATTATCTGATAGACATATCTGCCATAGCGGAGTGTTTCCAGCCTTTTGGAGCTACGGCATACTATTATCTGCTGAGGAAATTTGAAGGTCGTGATGCCACAAAACATATTCTGCTGGGAAATTTTGCCAGTCAGATGCTCGACGAGGAACTGTGGAGCAGGGCTCGACAGACAGAACGGAAACCGTACAAGGAGAGTGTGACGGATTTCTTCTGCAGAAACAGTCTTGCTATTGCTGCCTGTGTGGATGAGATGAGCGGATTCCATGAGGAGGCACGAAACCAACAACGGAATATACGGGAGATTCTGGAGACTGCCTTTACCGAGGATAAGTATATCGATATTGAGAAGATTCTGCTGGAACCTTCATTCTTCTGCGAAATGCTTGGCGTGCAGGGACGTATGGACTTGATGCAGAGCGATTATAGGGTGCTCATGGAACAAAAGTCAGGCAAGAAGGATTACAATACTAACGGACACGTAGAGAAACATTATTGTCAGATGTTGCTGTATCTGGCTCTGCTGCATTATAATTTCAAACTGAAAAACGATGATATCTCCTGTTTTCTGCTTTACTCAAAATATCCGGACGGACTGATTAAGGAGACTCCTGCTCCAAAACTGCTGTTCGAAATTCTCAGAGTAAGAAACCAGATAGCATGGATGGAGTTCTACTGCAGCAGGGGCGGAGCTCATCTGCTGGAACA
>DEJD01000068.1:12655-14623 GCA_002353215.1 Prevotellaceae bacterium UBA2757 | reverse complement strand
TGTTGCCACCACTGCAACAGACTCTGCGTACTATCCAAACGGCATCGGAAGTGGAGAGGGCTTATTTCCTCCGTATGTTCACCTTCGTGCAGAGGGAACATGTGCTTTCGAAAATCGGTAATTCGCAGAAGGAAGCCAGTGGACTGAGTGCCCTGTGGAATTGTACTCTGGACGAAAAACGACTTGCAGGAAATATCTTCTATAAACTGAGAATTCTGACTGCCACTCGCGACAGTGTGGAACTGCTCACTACTGCTGACGATGGAGATTACCTACCGAATTTCCGCGTAGGGGATGTGGTGGTTCTATATAAATACCGCAAGGATACTGTTCCCGATGTGAGAAGAGGAATGGTTTTTCGTGCTTCAATAGCTGAAATCAAAACTGATACGCTGTTGCTTCAACTTCGTGCTCCACAAAGTAATGATATTGTGTTCCGACAGGATGAGGACACTCTTTGGGCTGTGGAACACGATTTCATTGAGTCTTCGTACGGAAGTATATACCGTTCGCTCTTTGCCTTCCTCAATGCTGATAAGGACAGACGCGACCTGCTACTCGGACAACGCAAGGCTACGGCTGAAGACTACTCGCTGCTGATTGGTCCACCGGGAACAGGTAAGACCAGTTTCGGACTGATGCGGCAGTTGCGCGACGAACTCGCAGATCCTTCACATTCTGTGCTTCTGCTTTCATATACCAACAGAGCTGTTGACGAGATTTGTTCGAAACTGGTGAAGGATGGACTGGATTTCATCCGTATAGGTAGTGCCCTTTCATGCCCTGATGTGTATAAACCTTATCTGCTTGAAAACAAAGTGGCTGAGTGTGAGAATATACACCTGATACGTCATCTGTTGCTCTCTGCAAGAATAGTTGTTGGCACTACTACTTCCATCACTTCGCATCAGCAGATTCTGACTATGCGACCCTTCTCACTGGCCATCATCGACGAGGCTTCGCAAATACTGGAGCCGCACCTGTTGGGTATAATGTCTGCTAAGTACGGTGAGAAGAGCAGTATCCGCAGGTTTTATTTTATCGGAGACCACAAACAACTGCCTGCTGTGGTGCAACAGACAGAAGAGGAGTCGGCTGTTGACCAACCTGTTTTGAACAGAATAGGACTGACCAATTGCAGGAATTCTCTTTTCGAACGACTGCTCAGAATCAGTCCGCCAGAACTCATCGAACGCTTTACCCGGCAGGGACGAATGCATAAGGATGTGGCTCAGTTCGCTTGTGATCATTTCTATGAAGGACGACTGAATACAATACCTTTGCCACACCAGGAACAACCTTTGCCGTTTATACATTATTATAATTCGGGGTCAGCGATGGAGAAGTTACTGGCTACCCAACGAATCGCCTTCTTGGATGTACCCCGTCCGCAACATAGTCCGTCGGCAAAGGTGAATCTGCCTGAAGCAGAACTGATAGCTGATGCCGTAGTGGCAGTAAGGAATCTGTACAAAGCTGCTGAAAGAGTGTTTTCCGAGACGGAGAGCGTAGGAGTAATAGTTCCATATAGAAACCAAATAGCTACTGTGCGCAGGGCTATAGAACAACGGGTTGGTAAGGGCGTTCTCGATAATATAACTATTGACACTGTAGAACGCTATCAGGGTAGTGAACGCGATGTGATTATCTACGGCTTCACTGTGCAGTATGAGTATCAGCTGGATTTCCTTACGAACAACTGCTTCGAGGAGAGTGGGGCAGTGATTGACCGAAAACTGAATGTGGCTCTTACACGAGCGCGCGAACAGATGCTGCTTATTGGCAATAAAGAACTGCTGAGCAGGAACAATATTTTCAAAGCTCTGATAGAACAGACTGAAGTAGCGTTAGGGGAAATAAATTAGCAATGCTTTTTGGGGTAAAAACAAAAAAAGACATCGTAATGATGTCTTTGTCTTAGTTGCGGGAGGGGGACTCGAACCTCCGACCTCCAGGTTATGAGCCTGG
>DEJD01000068.1:11596-12616 GCA_002353215.1 Prevotellaceae bacterium UBA2757 | reverse complement strand
TTTGCGGGTGCAAAGGTAGTGCAAACCTAGCGAAATACAAAATAAAATCGTGTTTTTTTTTTGATATTTCCGAGGTGCAGCCTACTTTCGATGAAATCAAAGGTACGACTATTACTGTAAAATGCAAAATAAATAAGCGTTTTTTTATCTTGTATTTTGTAAAGATGCGAAAAATACATACTTTTGCAAAACATTATTTAAATAAAAGAACTGATAATACGAAAAAATATGGAGCAATCCATATTGAAAAAATATGAAGTATCGCTTTTTTTTAATTTGGGCATTGGCAATTGCCTGCACCCTTAGCGCAGGTGCACAGGAAAAAAGAAGTTTTTGGAGTCATGGCTTGGGTAAGCTGCTTAAAAACGTTGACAACGCGATTAACCGCATGCAGGATGCGGGTCTTGACAGTACTTATATCCGCAAAATGAAGTACGACCGTATGGTATATCTTGGTTATTACGGTTATTTTCAGCAGCACGACATAGATTTTCCAGTGTCTGTCAACGACGCAGACATTCCTTTGGATAAGAACTATATGCCACCCAATATGGGCGAAAAGAAATACGTGATGTCCGATATGCACACTTACCAGTCGGAGGTTGAGTTGGGTATTGACTGGCGAGGAATCAGTATAGAACTCCCCATCCCTATCCGTAACCGTTACAGTATGTCTTTCGGTCTTGCAAAGAACGGCTCCGTATGGGGTTTCCGTATCCGATATAAGCACTTAAGGAATATGGAGGGTGTCCTTGATGCTGCTTTCAACCAGGGCATGAACCAGTGGAAACGGAACGTGGAGACTGGAGTAGCTGACCCCGCTATAACTTCTGAGACCACAATTCCTGCGGGTAATATGGACTTGAAGATATTCTATGTAGAAGGATATTATGTCTTTAACCATAAGAAGTTCAGTCTTGCGGCTGGAGCATACGGCGATATGATTCAAAGACGCAGTGCCGGCAGTCTGTTCGTTATGGGTAATTTTTACCAGAGTCTCTTCGGAGCTGACAAACTCTT
>DEJD01000068.1:9238-11529 GCA_002353215.1 Prevotellaceae bacterium UBA2757 | reverse complement strand
TATTCATGTGTCTGTGATTCCTATGATTTCCCTTTGGAACCATCTGGTGCACAAGTCGAGTGATTCTGGCGTGGCATACGCATACGCTGGTACATCTACCGACCCTGACATCAGAGCCCAGCAGATAGAGAATGAGCGCCAGCGTTGGAGTAATTACGATGCTCATTATTATGATGCCGTTGATAACGGACGCAGCCGTTTTGTTTTCAACTGTTACGCACGACTTGCCGTAAGTTACAGTTTCAATCGCTTCCTGCTTAACTTCCTCATGAATTATCGACAGTATCTGTATAGAAACAATGCCGACACAAAGATTAACAACAGAGAAGCTGATGCGCAGGTAAACTTCGGATTCAGATTCTGATGCTGTATCAATTACCTGCATATTAATTAATACGAAAATGAAGAAACAGAAACAAAATAGGAAGCCGGCTTTGGTGCTTTTGGCGTGTGCATGTGTGTTTGCAGTTTTTTACTTTGCTTTAACACTGAAGAATTGTTCTGGCTCTGAAGGACAGAATCAGGATAAGTGGAGTGGGGTGAATGCAGATGATAGTTATGTGACTGGAGGAACTGCAGAAAATACCCAATCGATTGCTGAGACGGAGACTTTTACCGCAGAACCTGCACCAAAGGGTGCGGATGCTGAGGCTGAGGCTCCAAGCGAAGGACTCTCACAGGTGGTTTACGAACAACTCGAACAACCAGCTCCGCTTGAGAAGAAACCAGAGGTTCTGTTATTCAAATCTGATTTCATAATCAGTTATAACCTGACTACTTACTGTCCTAATTATGTTGCCTGGCATCTGACCGATGCCCGTACGAAGGGTGCGGCAAAGCGCGGTGAATATATAGAGGATATGGTGCTGGGAGAGGGTAGTAGGGTATTGCCTTCCGACTTCTCCCGTTCCGGTTATGACCGCGGACATATGTGTCCGGCAGGGGATAATAAGAATAACGAACAGACTATGGCTGAGTCGTTTATGATGACAAATATATGTCCTCAGGATCATGACCTGAATGGCGGCTGGTGGAACGACCTGGAAATCCGTTGCCGCGAATGGGCAAACAAAGGAGGTGACCTCTATATCGTTTGCGGTCCTATCTTCGATACTGCTTCCCCAAAGAAAATCGGAAACAGAAAGAATATGAGAATATCTGTTCCCGACCGCTTCTTCAAAGTGATTCTGATGATGGGCGATGCTCCTAAAGCTATCGGTTTTATTGTGCCAAACCTCGATTTGCACGAACCAATCAGTAAGTTCGCCGTTCCTGTAGATAAGGTGGAAAAGGTGACTGGAATAGATTTCTATCCTAACCTCCCTGATGGATTGGAACGAAAAGTAGAACGCGATTGCCAACCTGCCGCCTGGGGACTGTGATAGTTGATAATTAAAAATGAAAAATTAAGAATGAAAAATTAAAAATTTGCCGCTTCGACATAACGATATGACGAAGCGGCAAAATAATTATCAATTGTCAATTGTCAATTATCAATTATCAATTAACTTCTCCAGTTCTTCGCTTAAATTAGTCCAACGGTCTTCTGCCTCTTCCAACTGATGTTTCAGTTCGAAGTATTTATTCAGGAGTTGTGAGTCGCGAGCCCCCTCCGGTGTAGCTAATACTTGCTCTGCTTCCTTGATGGCAGTCTCCAGGCGGGTTACTTCTGCTTCTGCATCGGCCACCTCTTTCTCTGCCTTGCGAACAATACGATTGTGCGCCTTCTGGTCTGCATAACTCATCTGCGGTTTCTGTTTCTCCGATGGTTTGTTAACAGGTTTCTCTGTTTTTGGAGTCTCTGCCGGTTTCTTCGTGCTTTCCTGTTTTCCGCTTGCCGTAGGACTTCCGCTACTACTCATAGTCTGCCCCAATTCACTCAGACTTTCAATCTGTTTTTTCTGCAGGAAATCGTAGATGCCACCAATATGCTCACGAACTACTCCTCCTCCGAATTCATATACTTTCTCTACCAGTCCGTCGAGGAAGTCACGGTCGTGAGATACGATGATAGCGGTTCCGTCGAAGTCTCTTATGGCTTGTTTCAATACATCCTTCGACTGCATATCGAGGTGGTTGGTAGGTTCGTCGAGAATAAGCAGGTTGACTGGTTCGAGCAGGAGACGAATCATAGCCAATCTACTGCGTTCACCACCACTCAACACTTTTACGTATTTATCGCTGGCTTCTCCGCCAAACATAAATGCACCAAGTATATCACGAATTTTCAGACGGATATCGCCACGTGCCACTCGGTCTATGGTTTCGAATACGGTTTGGTTTCCGTCGAG
>DEJD01000068.1:2361-9144 GCA_002353215.1 Prevotellaceae bacterium UBA2757 | reverse complement strand
ATACATTTTACGAGTGTTGATTTTCCCTCACCGTTATTTCCTACGAAGGCAACCTTCTCACCTCGTTTGATGGTGAGATTGACATCATGGAATATCTGTCGCTTATAACTCTTTGCTACATCCTTGCAGATAACAGGGTAGTCGCCTGAACGCAGACAGGGAGGGAATTTCAGATGCAACTGAGATGTGTCTATCTCGTCTATCTCAATAGGTACAATCTTCTCGAGTTGTTTGATACGAGACTGCACCTGATTGGATTTTGTCGGTTTGTATCTAAAGGTTTCGATAAAAGCTTTTATATCAGCTATCTCTTTCTGTTGGTTTTCGTATGCACGGATTTGTGCCTCACGTCGTTCAGCTCTCAGTTTTACGTATTCATCGTACTTCACCTTGTAGTCGTTGATGCGATGGCAACTGATTTCGATGGTTCTGTTTGTTACATTATTTATAAACGCGCGGTCGTGACTGACAAGTACTACGGCATTGGCACGATTCTGCAGGAACTGTTCCAACCACTGAATAGAACCGATGTCGAGGTGGTTGGTAGGTTCGTCAAGAAGCAACAGGTCGGGTTTAAGCATCAGCAGCTTAGCCAGTTCTATACGCATTCTCCATCCACCTGAAAATTCCTTCGTGGGTCGGTTGAAATCGCTATGTTGGAATCCTAGTCCGATGAGTGTCCGTTCCATCTCTGCCTGGTAGTTTTCACCGCCAATCATCGTGTAACGATCATTCTCATGACTGAACTGTTCTACGAGTTGCATGTATTCTTCGCTTTCATAATCAGTGCGTTCACTAAGCTGACGATTCAAGTCGTCAAGGTGTTCCTTCAACTTCGTGATATGTGCGAAAGCAGTTTCAGCCTCTTCCAATACGGTTCGTTCGTCGCTCAGCACCATAACCTGTGGCAGATAACCGATGGTTATGTCTTTCTGTCGTGCCACTTCACCACTGGTAGGTTGCTGCAGTCCTGCTATTATCTTCAGCATAGTGGACTTTCCGGCACCGTTTTTTCCTACCAGTGCTATGCGGTCTTTCGGGTTGATTACAAAGCTTACATCCGTAAACAACGGTTCAGCTCCAAATTCTACTTTTAAATTATTTATCGAAACCATGAGTTTTAAAATATGCGCGAAGTTACGAGAAAAGTGTGAAAATATAAGTTAGAACATGTGAAAAATGCAATAAATACTTGCATGCGTTCGTTTTTATGTATAAATTAGCAACGTTTTCAAGCTAATACTATGGATAAAAATTTTTATTGTGTAATCTTAGCAGGTGGAGTGGGGTCTCGAATTTGGCCAGTCAGTCGTCAAAGCAAACCGAAGCAGTTTATTGATTTGCTCGGTACAGGTGAAACACTTTTGCAAACAACATACAAGCGTTACCGTAAATTTATAGATGCGGATAATATCCTCGTTACAACTAATCAGGAATATGCTGATTTGGTACGTCAGCAGTTGCCGGAGTTGACTGAGGGGAATCTGTTGCTTGAACCAATCCGTCGTAATACCGTACCACCTGTTACATGGGCTTCAGCTGAAGTGTCAAGGAGAAATCCGAATGGTGTACTTGTTATTAGTCCAAGCGACCAGAATATAACAGACATGCAGAATGGTGTGTTCTCTGACGAAGTTCTCTTGGGACTCGACTATGCTCATCGCCATCAGCGCCTGCTTACACTTGGCGTGAAACCTACCAGACCTGATACCACATACGGATATATCCAGATGTCGTCGAAGATGTCTCAGAATATTTTCACAGTTCAGACATTTACCGAAAAACCACAGGAGGAATTTGCTAAAATCTTCTATGAGAGTGGGGAGTTTCTGTGGAATACCGGTATTTATATCTGGTCTGCAAAAGCTTTTCTTAAAGCTATTAATGAGGTGTCTGGTTTCTATAATGATATCATCGAAGAACTCCTTGTTCATTACTCTACAGGTATAAATATCAAGGAGGAAGTTACTGAACTGTATTCAAAACTGCCTAATATGGCTCTTGAAGAAACAGTACTCGAAAAGGTGGAGAATGTAGATGTGATGTTGTGCCACTTCGGTTGGGCAGACCTCGGTACCTGGGAGAACGTTTATAATTTCATGGATACCGACAACCAGGGAAATGCTCTGGTGAACAACTCGAAAGCAGTACTTTACGATTGTGACAACTGTCTGGTTCGTCTGCCTGACGGACATGTGGCTGTGCTTCAGGGACTCTCCGATTACGTAGTTGCAGAGGAAGGAAATGTCATCCTTGTCTGCAAGCGTGATGATCAGAATATCATCCGCAGTTTTGTTAATACCGCACAACTCGACCTCGGAACAGAGTATGTATAGTTAGAATCGCTGTTTTTTTTTCGTGACATCGACATGTCGTTATATCGTTATATCGAAACTCCTAACTCCTAACTCCTAACTTACAACAACTTCTCTATATTGTCCTCCAACGACCCTTTCATGAAGTCGGATCGGAGGACAATTTCATTTTCGCGGTTTATAAGGAAAAATGTAGGTACAGAACTTACGGCATATGCATTCGTGGCCATACCGTTTGTCTCGTGTACTGATATCCACGGCAGGTATTCTACAGAAGATTTCCAGAAATGAATATCGTCGTCGAGTCCCACTTGGTATATTTCAAATCCGCGACTTGAAAATTTGTCGTACAGAGTGCGTAGTACTCGAGTCCTCTCAGGTGAATCTGGTGCGCCGAATACAGTGAAGTCAAGCATAACTACTTTTCCTTTGAGTGAACTCAACTTCCTGATGTTATTCTTGATGTCAGGCAGTTCCACATCGATGATTCCTGTTTCCTCAACTGTCTTGCCACCTATATTCGTTATTGGTTCAGCTTTCTTTGTTGATGTGTTGTCAAGTCCCTTGATTGCAGCATTGCAAATCTGAATTGTTCGGTCTGCATCCGGGTAGTAGCAATCCCATGCAGTAGCTACTGCAGCGTATGCTTTAACATCGTTTCTATCGGTTAGGGGATTGAACAGAAACCATGTGCCCTGCAGGTCGGTGAGCGACTGACAAACAGCGTAATAAGCTGAAGCGTTCGCCGGGTTGGGGTAGATGTATTTCTCCTTTACGGTTTCCTTGTATGAAGCAATAAGGCTGTTGATGCTATCCAATATATCTCCAGGAAACATATCCTTGTTTTGTTCCAAGTCGATTATCTGCTTTTGCAGTTTCATCTGCATCCCGTACATCTCCTTGATCTTCTTCGAACTTTCGTTTCCTTCTACCTCGTAATTCGTACTGAAATCGGGTAGGGAGGACGTAATGATTACCTGTTCTGTGCTGTCGATAGAGAACGGTATCCGTTCGTTGCCTATTCGCAGACTATAGAATTCAGGACTTTCCTTCGGAGCTTCAACAGAAAAAGCATAGTCTCCGTCTGACTTCAGTCGTACAGAATCCACTGTTTTGATGCCTTCGAGAGTTGATGCTTCGACATACAGCATTGAGTCCGCTGCATTTTCTATTTTACCACTTATATTGTGTGTTTTGTTTCCGCTACAAGCACTTATAATTGATGCTATTGCTATAAAAAATGTTATTTTATTCATAATGTGTATTTATTTTGATGCAAAATTACGATAAATTAATGGAATTTAGGTAACTTTGCACGATTTTTCGTGCTTTTCGCACGAGTTTAGATGTTTTATACCAATAAATTTTTAAGATGAACGTAATTACAAAGAAAGTCTCACTGCCTGATGGACGTGAAATCAGCATTGAGACAGGAAAGCTCGCAAAGCAAGCGGATGGTGCAGTAATGCTCCGTATGGGCAATACTATGCTCCTCGCCACTGTTTGTGCAGCCAAAGATGCCGTACCAGGAACAGATTTTATGCCACTCCAGGTAGAGTATCGTGAGAAGTATGCGGCTAACGGCCGCTTCCCTGGAGGTTTTACAAAGCGCGAAGGCAAAGCAAGCGACGAGGAAATCCTTACATGCCGTCTTGTTGACCGTGCACTCCGCCCTCTGTTCCCATCCAATTACCATGCAGAGGTTTATGTCAACGTCATGCTTTTCTCAGCTGACGGAATAGATATGCCCGATGCTTTAGCTGGTTTCGCAGCCAGTGCAGCTCTCGCTTGTTCTGATATTCCTTTCGAAGGACCAATCTCAGAAGTTCGCGTGGCTCGTATCGACGGACAGTTCGTTATCAACCCTACTTACGAACAACTCAAGCAGGCTGATATGGATCTTATGGTAGGTGCTACCGAGGAAAATATCATGATGGTTGAAGGTGAGATGAAGGAAGTAAGCGAACAGGATCTGCTCGAGGCTCTCAAGGCAGCTCATGCTGCTATCAAACCACAGTGTCAGTTGCAGAAGGAACTGATGAAGGAACTCGGAACTGACGTGAAACGTGAGTACTGCCATGAAGTAAATGACGATGAACTGAAGGCTGACCTCACTGCCAAGTGCTACCAGCCAGCATACGATGTAACAAAGCAGGCTCTCGAAAAGCACGCTCGTGCAGAGGCTTTCGAGAAGATTCGCGAAGACTACAAGGAGGCTTATGCTGCTGCACACAGCGACCTCACTGAGGAAGAACTCGAAGAGAAGTACGCACTCGTTGACCGCTACTACCATGATGTGGAGCGCGATGCTATGCGTCGTTGCATCCTCGATGAAGGTATCCGTCTCGACGGCCGTAAGACTACAGACATTCGTCCTATCTGGTGCGAAGTAGATCCACTGCCAGGACCTCACGGATCTGCTATCTTCACTCGTGGTGAAACACAGGCTCTTGCTACTGCAACCCTTGGAACAAAACTCGACGAGAAACTCGTTGACGGTGCTCTCGAGCGCTACTATATGAAGTTCCTCCTTCACTATAACTTCCCACCATTCTCAACTGGTGAGGCAAAGGCTCAGCGCGGTGTAGGCCGTCGCGAAATCGGTCACGGGCACCTCGCTTGGCGTGGTATCAAGGGACAGATTCCTGAGGATTATCCTTACACAATCCGTGTGGTAAGCGACATCCTCGAGTCTAACGGTTCTTCTTCTATGGCTACTACTTGTGCCGGAACTCTCGCACTGATGGATGCCGGTGTGCCTATCAAGAACCCTGTTGCAGGTATAGCAATGGGACTCATCAAGAACCCAGGTGAAGAAAAGTACGCTATCCTTAGCGATATCCTTGGTGATGAAGACCACCTCGGAGATATGGACTTCAAGACTACTGGTACAAAGAACGGTCTTACAGCTACTCAGATGGATATCAAGTGCGACGGTCTTTCATACGAGATCCTCGAAAAGGCTCTTATGCAGGCAAAGGCTGGTCGTGAACACATCATGGGCGAGATGATGAAGACTATCTCTGAACCACGTGCTGAACTCAAACCACACGTACCACGCATCGAACAGATTATCATTCCTAAGGAATATATCGGTGCTGTAATCGGTCCTGGTGGTAAGATTATCCAGCAGATGCAGGAAGANNACTCAGACAGTCATAACTATCGACGAAGAAGACGGAGTAGGTAAGGTTCAGATTTCTGCTCCTGGTCGCGAAGCTATCGAAGCAGCTCTTGCAAAGATCAAGGCAATCGTTGCTGTTCCTGAGGTAGGCGAAGTATATAAGGCTACGGTGCGCAGTATCATGCCTTACGGTTGCTTCGTTGAGTTCCTCCCTGGCAAGGAAGGTCTGCTTCACATCAGCGAAATCGACTGGAAACGTCTTGAGACAGTTGAAGAGGCTGGTATCAACGAGGGTGACGAAATCGAAGTTAAACTCATCGATATTGACCAGAAGACCGGTAAGTTCAAACTCAGCCACCGTGCGCTGATTGAAAAGCCAGAAGGCTACACAGAACGTCCACAGCGCGAACGTCGCGAACGCCCCCAGCGTGAACGCGGACCACGTCGCGAAGGCGGAAAACGTAACCATGTAGCAAAGGATGCTCCTGCTGAAAATGGTGGCGAGGTAGCAAGCGCTCTCGACGATCTTCTGAAGTAATACATTATTAAATAATAGTGAGCCACGATTAGTTGTTATTACGACAACTTCTCTGGCTCACCTTTTTTATTATGAAAGATTCTGCAATAATCCTTTCCGGCGGTATGGATTCCGTTACCATGCTCTACGAGTATGCTGCGGACATAGCCCTTGCCATTTCGTTCGATTATGGTTCAAACCACAACGAACAGGAAATTCCCTTTGCACAGTACCACTGTGAACAACTGGGCATAAGGCACATCACTATCCCCCTCGGATTCATGCCTGAGTATTTCCGTTCCTCGCTCCTCGAAGGAGCCGATGCCATTCCCGAAGGACATTACTCTTCCGACAATATGGCAAGTACCGTTGTTCCTTTCCGTAATGGCATTATGCTTGCCATCGCTTGCGGTATAGCGGAAAGCAACGGACTCCGTCGTGTTATGATAGCCAATCATGGAGGCGACCATAACATATATCCCGATTGCCGTCCTTCGTTTATCGATGCTATGTCGAAGGCTATGTCGAACGGCACTGATACTAATGTGACTGTATGGGCTCCATATACAAACATTACGAAGGCGGAGATAGCCCGTCACGGAAAAGCCCTTGGTATTGACTACAGCAAGACCTGGTCCTGCTACAAGGGTGGGACAGTCCATTGTGGAAAATGTGCCACCTGCATCGAACGACGCGAAGCACTCCAAGCAGCCGGCATACAGGATACAACAAAATACGAGAGCGATTAGCTCTCGTATTTTAGTTTCAAGTTCCAGGTTTCAGGTTCCAAGTAGTTCTCGTTTCGTCTCTAACCTCTAACCTCTAAC
>DEJD01000068.1:486-2349 GCA_002353215.1 Prevotellaceae bacterium UBA2757 | reverse complement strand
TAACCTCTAACCATTAATTATTTAACCAGGTTTCCTAAAATATCTCTTGTCAGTTCCTTGGTGATTGTTCTTGTTGCGGCACTTGTGGCATTCTTTACGACGCGACCGGTTTTCGATGTGCGCGACTTAGTCTGCTTTCCTGTTACCTTATCGCTTATGTAAGTACCGAGGATGGCAGCCAGGGTAGAAGTTACAGCGGTAAACACAGCCTTCAGCACCTTACCCATAAATCCGCTCTTCTTGCTCTTGCCCTCTTTCTCTTTCTGCTTTTCTTCCTCTGCCTCGCTTTCCATCTCTGCCTGTTCTGCCTTAGCCTTTTCGCTCTCTTCAAGCAGTACCTCAAAAGCACTCTCGCGGTCTATGGCATTATCGTACTTTCCATATATGCGACTCTGTTTTATGGCATCCAGTCTCTGACCTTCTGTAATAGCACCGATTTGTGAGAGTGGGAACAGAATCTTTGCTCGTTCTACCATCTGCGGTGCTCCTTTCTCGTCGAGGAAACTGACCAGCGCCTCGCCTGTCTCCAGATTCATTATAGCCTCGTCGGTCTTGAAGTTCGGATTAGCACGGAACGTGTCTGCAGCTGTCTTCACTGCTTTCTGGTCCTTTGGTGTGTAAGCTCTCAATGCGTGCTGCACACGGTTGCCTAATTGTCCGAGTATGTTTTCAGGAATATCCGTAGGACTCTGAGTGATGAAGTAAATACCTACACCCTTCGAACGGATCAGTCTAATCACCTGTTCTATCTTGTCAAGCAAGGCTTTTGAAGTGCCGTCGAACAACATATGTGCCTCGTCAAAGAAGAATACCAGCTTAGGCAGAGGCAGGTCGCCCACTTCGGGTAGGGTAGAGTAGAGTTCTGAAAGCAACCATAACAAGAATGTAGAATACAGTTTCGGCTGCATCATCAGTTTGTCAGCTGCCAGCACACTCATCACGCCCTTTCCGCCTTCTGTCTGTATCAGGTCGTAAATATCGAACGAGGGTTCTCCGAAGAACTTATCTGCCCCTTGGCTTTCCAGTTGCAGCAAAGCTCTTTGTATAGCTCCTACCGATGCAGTACTTACATTTCCGTATTTCGTTGTGTATTCCTTAGCGTGGTTCGACACATAGTCGAGCATCGACCTCAGGTCTTTAAGGTCTATAAGCAACAACCCGCGTTCGTCAGCAATGCGGAATACTATGTTCAGCACTCCGTCCTGTGTCTCGTTCAGGTCGAGCAATCTGCTCAGCAACTGTGGTCCCATCTGTGATATGGTTGCCCTCATCGGGTGTCCCTGTTCGCCATATACGTCGTAGAAACGAACCGGGCAGGGTTGGAATTCCGGATTCTCCACTCCGAACTCAGGCATTCTCTTCTCAATGAATCCGCTCATCTTTCCTGCTTGTGAGATACCGCTCAAGTCACCCTTCATGTCTGCCATGAAACAAGGTACTCCAGCCTGAGAGAACGTCTCTGCCATCACCTGTAGGGTTACGGTTTTTCCTGTACCAGTGGCTCCGGCAATGAGTCCATGCCTGTTTGCCATCTTACCGCATACCGACAGGGCTCCTCCATCGCTATGTGCTATGTATAGTCCTCTTTCTTTGTCGTACATAATATATAGTATATTAGTTTTGCAAGTTACACTAAAAATTCACTCCCAAATTCAGAAACAGGCTTCCATTGTGAGTCACGTCGAAGTCATCNNCTGCCTATATTCGCCAGTCCAAAGTCGTAACCCAGTTCTACATATGCCAGGTCGAAACAGAATCCGCAACCGAAACGCAGTCCGGCATCAAATCTGCGGAAACTGTGATCTACGTTGTCGAACGAACCATAGGTGTTTCTGTCTTTGAAATTCCTTACCTTGCCTCCCA
>DEJD01000068.1:0-394 GCA_002353215.1 Prevotellaceae bacterium UBA2757 | reverse complement strand
CCTAAGTTGAATGTGAACTTAGCTCGCGAACCGTCGGTCATCGTCACATAACCTCTGCCTCCTTTCTGCACGAACGTCAGACCGCTCTCCACAAATACTGGAGCCACATTAGTCAGTTGCAGACCTACGACACCGCCAAAACTCAGTCCTGTCTTCATGCTTCCACCATTAAGCATCGGGTCGTCACTGTTTACAAATGCAAAAGCAGGACCTATTCTGAATCCGAAATAAACGGGAACATCACGCTCGCCAAACAGTTTCGAGTGGTTCGATGTCCTTGCCCCCATACCTGAATATTTACCTTCTGCCCATGCCCCAGTCATTGCCATCAGACACAGGCATATCATGATAATTCTATTTTTCATTTCTGCAGTATTAAATTTCTTTTGCGAAG
>DEJD01000021.1 GCA_002353215.1 Prevotellaceae bacterium UBA2757 | reverse complement strand
CTCGACCCTGAAGCACGTACTGCCTGCGACTGGATGCTGGAGAATGTAGAAGGTGCACGCTATGCTTCTTATGAGGATATCAGAGACGGTATATGCGACCTTAAGGAATGTAAGATTATCTGGTGGCACTACCACTCAGACAATGCCGTTGACGGACATGACGACTTCTTGAAGAAGGCTGAAAACATGCTTACCATCAAGAACCAGCTGGTAGCTTATTATAACAACGGAGGTTCGTTCCTGCTCACCCGTTATGCTACTAACCTGGCTTCGTTTATCGGTGCTACAGGTACTGATGACTGGACTACTCCAAACAACTGCTGGGGCGGTAAGGAAATGTCAGCTGAACAGTGTAGCGTACCATGGTCGTTCTTTATGCATGAAGGACAGGAAGGACACGACCTGTATAAGGGACTTGTCATGGGAGCTACAGCAAACGAGGTGTTCTGTACAGATAAGGGTTATTACGTGACTAACTCTACAGCACAGTATCACATCGGTGGAGACTGGGGTGGATATGACAATTACGACGCATGGCTCACACGCACTGATGGTGTCATCCTTGGTGTAGGCGGCGACAAGGCAATCGTAGCTTGGGAATATCCTGCTAAGGGCACTCGCGGAGGTATCCTCTGTATTGGTTCCGGATGTTTCGACTGGTACTCATACACGTTTGGAAGCGGATATGTAGAGAACTACCACAAGAACATTGCTATTATGACAACGAATGCTATTAATCACTTAACGAAATAATAAGCTATGAAGACGATTGTTTCCAAAATATTATATACAGGTATTATGACTTGCACTGTGTGTGCAATAGCTGCCTGCAGTGATGATAAGTATGATGGCGACCCATCGAAGGACTGGGACGGTACAACCACTTATCTGGAATCGAGTGATGATAACGGTTTCCAAACATACTATAACCCCGCTATAGGACGCTGTGGCGACCCAATGCCTTTCTACGACCAGAAAGCAAAGGAGTTTAAGGTGCTCTATCTGCAGGAGTACGAAAATAATGGTGCCAACTATCATCCATATTGGGGTGTTTCAACCCGGGACTGTGCTAACTACACATCGTTGAACGAGGTGCTGCCAACTGGAACTAACTCAAGTCAACAGGATGCTGTACTGGGTACAGGCTGCGCTTTCTATAACGAAGAGGATGGACTCTATTACATCTACTACACAGCTTTCAATATGCTGCTCTCAAACCGAGAGGTAATTATGCGTGCCACTTCATCTGATTTCAAGACTTGGCGCAAAGATCCTTCATGGGTGTTGAAAGGTGCTGATTACGGTTATTCAGCTATCGACTTCCGTGACCCACAGGTGTTCAAGGCTGACGACGGTATGTGGCACATGGTAATCAGTTCGAACCTTAAGTTTGCAGACTTTAAGTCTTCTAACCTCCGCGACTGGGAACATGTAGGTTCGTTCGACATGGTCTGGGACCGTATGTGTGAATGTCCTGATGTGTTTGAAATGAACGGCAAGTGGTATATGATTTATAGTGAGGCTATTTCATGGAGCCGTAAGGTGAAATATATGGTTGCCGACTCATGGGATAACCTGAAGAAGCGTTTCAGTAGCAAATCTCCTACATTCCCTTCAGACGGCAGAGAGGGTATCCTGGACAGCCGCGCATACTATGCAGGAAAGACTGCTTCGGACGGAACTGACAGATTCATCTGGGGATGGTGTCCTATACGTCCGAACGGAACTAATGCCGAGCGCAATGTGGAAGTAGGAGCTGATGGCGAACCTCTGTGGGCTGGAGCTCTGGTGTGCCACCGCATCGTACAACACGAAGACGGTACACTCACCTTAGGAGAAGTGCCTAATATCAAGGCTAAGTATAATAAAGCCAAGGAGGTGAAAGTGATGCAGCAGAACGGATTTGTAAACGGAACTCTGAGCGGTGACGGCGCATATGTGATGTATAACCGTCTCGGACGCTGCAATCATATCTCGTTTACGGTAACTACTACTGAGAAATTCGGTGTGTCACTGGTGCGCTCTTCTGATGCCCCTACATATTATACTATGGTCGTAAATCCGGAAGACAATGGTAGCAACCGCAAGATCAACTTCGAGGAAGAGGGTCCGAAGGGTAAGGGTTTCATAGCAAGTGTTGACAGCTATAAGTTTAAGACTCCTGGCGACAATACTTATAAGGTGGATATCTACACCGACAACTCCGTAGTTGTTATGTATATCAACGATAATGTATGCTATACTCAGCGTATATATGGTGTTAATAAGAACTGCTGGAGTATCAATGGCTATGGTGGTGATGTAACAATCAGCAATGTGGCAGTTTCGCAACAATAAACTAATTACAATAAATGTCACCCAAGGTCTTGGGGTCTTGGGTGACATATTAAACAATAACAAAACTTTTTTATTAATCTCAAAAACATTTTTATTATGAAAAAATTATTTTTACTCATGTGCCTTATGACAACAACAGTTATCGCATCTGCAACTGACGTGTGGGAAGGTGAACATGCAGTATCATGGGAAAATACCCTGAAAATAGATGCTGCGCAGTTTACAGGCATGAAAGCCGGTGATAAACTCGTCATTGAATTCAAGGAAGCAGCAGGCGAAGTTATCGAGCTGCACAGTAACGGAGGTATGCTCCCAGGCTCTCGCTTTGCACACTTTATCTTCCACGACCAGAGCAATGTCGAGGTGTTTGCTACTTATGGAATGATTTCATATCTGAAGGAGTATGGTCTTGAGGTATGCGGTAAGGATTTCATAGCTACCAAGATATGGTATGGTGACGGCAAAGAGGGTATTGACGATATGACTGCTTGGAGCGGTTTCTTCTGGATGGACGAATGGAGTACTCTTGAAATTACAAAGAACTGCTTCGAAGGTGTTGATTGGAGCGGAATCTCTGCTATCCGCTTCTATTCTGAGGCTAACCGTACTGACTATGTCATCAACATTCTGACTAAGTGGGGTGATGGTGGCAAACTCGGTGACCAGACTACTATGACAATGACTACTGAATATGCAGAGCTTAGCCTTGAAAACATTGATATGGAAGCAGCACTTGCTGATGTAGATCGTCTTATGATTCAGTGCAACAAGGAAGGTGGCGCACCATTCAACTTCACACAGGTAGAACTTGTTGCTAAGCCAACAGCTATTCAAAGCGTTTCTGCAAAGGCTGAGAAAGCTGAAACTATTTATGACCTTCAGGGTCGTCCTGTAACAAATCCTGTTCAAAAAGGTATTTATATAGTTAACGGTAAAAAAGTTGTATTCGGAAAATAATCAGGAGATTGTGTTTTTCATAACACATTTATTGTGAAGATGAATTTATAATCGTATTTTT
>DEJD01000066.1:3289-7554 GCA_002353215.1 Prevotellaceae bacterium UBA2757 | reverse complement strand
GATGAATTTATAATCGTATTTTTGCAAGTATTAATACTAACCCATAACTGATTAATACATGAAAAAACTATTCGTAATAATGATAGCTAGTATTCTCTGCCTGTCTGCTCAGGCAGGGAATACTTCTCCGCTTCTCTTAGGCAATAATCACGCTATGAAACGCGTAAATGTTACTCAACGCTATATTTTATTGCCTGTGCAGGAACGCGAAGATTATGCCAGCATAAGAGTGTTGGCTAATAATCAACAGGTACAGACTCTGAATGTGAAACTGGCAGTTGACAAGGTGGACTATTATGTTCCACTCGATTTGCAGCGATTTGGCATAAACGAGGTGCTGCTAGATATCACTTTCCACGGAGATCGCCGTTTTACAGGATCAATGAAGGATTTCATCTGTTGGAACGAGATGAAACAAAGCAATTCTTTCGAACCAAAGAAAGAAGAGAAGTATAATCCTGTGTATCATCATACTCCTGTATATGGATGGATGAACGACCCTAATGGTATGTTCTACAAGGATGGGGTGTATCACCTGTTCTACCAGTGGAACCCATATGGTTCACAGTGGGAAAATATGACATGGGGACATTCTACAAGCCGCGACCTCATACACTGGGAGGCTCAGCCTACAGCTATCGAACCCGATGCACTCGGAAGCATCTTCAGCGGTTCGTGCGTGGTTGACAAGAAGAATAATAGGGTTGTGGCTCTCTACACCTCAGACGGCAATAAAACTCAGGTGCAGTCGATGGCTATTTCTACTGACGGAGGACAGACTTTCAAGAAATACGCAGGAAATCCGGTGCTCGTAAGTACTGAGGCTGATTTTCGCGACCCGAAGGCTTTCTGGAACCCGGAAATACAAAAGTGGAATGTCATCCTTGCTGCAGGACAGGAAATGCGAATATACAGTTCGGCTGATTTGATGGACTGGAAGTATGAAAGTTCTTTCGGTACGGGTTTAGGTTGTCATGATGGTGTATGGGAATGCCCTGATCTGATAAAATTGCAGGTGAGAGGCACGGACAAACAGAAGTGGCTCCTTATCTGTAATATCAACCCCGGAGGTCCGTTCGGCGGTAGTGCAACACAGTATTTTGTAGGTGAATTTGACGGACATAAGTTCACATGCGAACACACTGATACACGCTGGATGGATTATGGAAAGGATCACTATGCAACGGTGACTTTTGATAATGCTCCAGACGGACGACATATAGCTATTGCATGGATGTCGAACTGGCAATATGCAAATCAGGTGCCTACAAAGCAATTCCGCAATGCAAACAGTGTACCACGCGATTTGGATCTCTTTGAGTATCAGGGACAGACTTATTGCGGTGTGACACCATCTCGCGAATTGATGGCTCTGCGTAGTAAAACCACAAGCAAGTTGCCGCAGGCAGGCGAAATAGTTGTTGACCTGAAGGGTAGTGCAGAGATAACTCTTTCAAATCAGATAGGAGAACAAATAGTGCTCAACTACGACGCAAAGGGTAAGACATTCGCAATGGACCGTACTCGCAGCTATGCAAGTTTCAGCGAGAATTTCCCTTGCAAAACTGTTGCTCCAGTATATGGAGATATGCGCCAGCTCCGTATCTTTATAGACCGTAGTTCTATCGAAGTGTTTGATGCAGAAGGACGTATGTCAATGACTAATCTTGTTTTCCCTCAGGAACCGTATAATAATATAAAGGTTGTTGGTGGAAAGGCTACAATGTATGAATTTAAATAATACTGAAAATTCGAATTGATTATGAGTCAAAGTAAGAAATTAACACTTGTTCCGCTGATGCTCTGTTTCTTCTGCATGGGCTTTGTGGACCTGGTAGGTATAGCTTCGAATTATGTGAAAGAAGACCTGGCATTGAGCGATTCTGTTGCTAATGTCCTACCTTCACTTGTATTCTTTTGGTTCCTTATCTTCAGTGTACCAACAGGTATGCTGATGAATAGGATAGGACGAAAAAAGACTGTATTACTCTCGCTCGTCGTAACAGTGCTGGCTCTGTTGCTGCCTGTTTTCGCAAATAATTTCTATGTGATGCTCATCGCTTTCTCACTCTTAGGTATAGGTAATGCTCTGATGCAGACATCACTTAACCCTCTTGTGTCGGGAGTTATCGGGGGCGACAACCTGGCATCTACACTCACGTTCGGACAGTTTGTGAAGGCTATTGCCTCGTTCTCTGCACCTTATTTGGCTATGTGGGGTGCAACGCAGGCAATACCTTCTTTCGGACTTGACTGGAGAGTTCTCTTTGCTATATTCTTCATTGTGGGTACTCTGTCAACACTATGGTTGGCTATTACACCAATCACAGAAACTCCTGTCGAAGGAAAACCATCGACATTTGTGGAGTGTTTTAAACTGCTCGGTGTGCCAGTAGTGCTTCTCTCTTTTTTCGGAATTATGTGTCATGTAGGTATTGATGTAGGTACTAACACTACTGCTCCGAAGATTCTGATGGAACGACTCGGTATGTCTCTTAATGAGGCTGCTTTTGCAACATCACTCTATTTTATATTCCGTACAGTAGGATGTCTCACTGGTTCATTCTTCTTGCGCATCATGAATAATCGATGGTTCTTTATCATTTCTGTTGTTATGATGGCATGCTCTATGTGTGGCCTGTTCTTCGGTACAGAACAGTGGATGCTTTATGCAGCCATAGCCCTTGTCGGATATGGCAACTCAAACATATTCTCACTTGTCTTTGCCCAGGCATTGAAAGCTATGCCACAGAAACAGAATGAGGTGAGCGGACTGATGATTATGGGACTTTTCGGTGGAACGATATTCCCTCTCCTGATGGGTTTTGCAAGCGATGCAATGGGACAGGCTGGTGCTGTGCTGGTTATGACTGTCGGAGTATTATATTTATTTACGTACATAAAAAATATCAAATAACATGAAAACAAAACGTTATGTCGTAGGACTCGGAGAGGTCCTCTGGGATGTACTTCCAGAAGGAAAGAAACTCGGAGGCGCACCTGCTAATTTTGCATACCATGCAGGACAGTTCATAGGTAATGATAATACCATAGCTATAAGTGCTATAGGCGAGGATGAACTTGCTGAAGAAACTCTCGTATCTCTTCGTCAGCATGGATTGAACGATCTGCTGCCTAAGGTTCCGTATCCAACTGGAACGGTGCAGGTGCAACTCGATGCTCAAGGCATCCCAACGTATGATATCAAAGAAAATGTTGCATGGGATAATATTCCATACGATAATGATGTAAAACAGATAGCTTCCAGCTGTCGTGCCGTTTGTTTTGGTTCGCTGGCTCAACGCAATGTGGTAAGCCGTGCTACAATACACCGTTTTCTTGATGATACTCCTGATGATTGTCTGAAGATTTTCGATATCAACTTGCGTCAGCAGTTCTATACGAAGGATATTATAGAAGGATCGTTTAAACGTTGTAACATACTGAAAATAAATGATGAAGAATTGGTAATCATTAATCGTATGTTTGGTTTCGAGAGTTTGGATATGCGTACTACTTGTCAGCAGTTGCTCGAAAACTACAGTCTTGATATGGTGGTGCTGACTTGTGGAACCAACGGATCGTATGTGTTTACTCCGAATATTACTTCCTTCCAGGAAACTCCAAAGGTAACAGTTGCTGATACTGTAGGTGCTGGCGATTCTTTCACAGGCTCATTCTGTGCTGCTATCCTCAATGGAAAATCGATTGAGGAAGCTCATAAAATCGCTGTTAGGGTGTCTGCTTTCGTATGTACTCAGAATGGGGCAATGCCTAAGTATTCTGACGAACTGATTGCCCTTGTGAAGTAATTATTCATTTTCTTCTCTCCAGGCACGAGTGCGGACGAGGATGTTCTCGCGCAGACAGTCGCTGTAGAGCCAGGGTTCGCAGCTGTGGATGTCGCCTACGTTGAGGAATCCTTTGTAGGGACGGTATTCGGAGGCGCTGTAGTTGGTGGCTACGATGACGTGGTGGGTGGTGTCGAGACGTATCTGTATGGTGTCGTGGAGGGTGGCTGGACGTTCGTCAGTGCGCCAGTTGACCGGGTTGATGGCGATGCAGGAGCCTGCTATGACGGGATTGATGTATTTCACGTCTTTGACGGTGTTGTAGCAGATGGTTACTCCTGTGTCGTCGTCGCTTTGTGCAGGTACGATATGGGAGGTCTGCAGGGTGTCCTGCGGGGTTACTTTATATCCGAGGACGTAGGCTGCTGCGAGGTGGCGGTAGGTGTCGTCGCTGATGTGTTTGAGCAGTTGCAC
>DEJD01000066.1:2040-3216 GCA_002353215.1 Prevotellaceae bacterium UBA2757 | reverse complement strand
ACGTCGTGCATGGAGAGTTGTTCGCGGCGGTTGATGGTGTCTTCGTTGCAGGTCATCCATCCTTCCATGGTCATGTGGCGGTAGTAGGGTGCGTAGAAGTTGTTGCCTGGTGCCATAAAGGCTGCGATGCGGTTCATCTCTTTTGCCATATGGTAGCGGTGGGAGGGGTTCCACACGTCGGCATAGTGACAGAGCAGACCGTCGGTGGTGTGCCAGTCTTCTTCCCATGTGGATACTATATAAAATATGTCTGCTCCGGTGTCGGTGGTGTCGCTCATGGATGTTATCCACATGTCGGGCAGGGAGTAGTTGGGCGGAGTAGGGATGTAGAGGCTGTCGCTCTGGTTCTGCTGCTGTGTGGGTTCCTGTGCAAGTGAAGTGGCAGAGGAAAGCAATAGCAGTAGTAGGTTGATGAGTTTGCGTTTCATATCATTGTTTATTTTCATGGTGCAAAGATAGAAAGAAAAATTGGTGTCGAAGGGAAATTTGTTTAGGTTTATTTTGTCAGTTCGGGAAAAAGTCGTACCTTCGCACCCGCAAAATGCATGGGATTATCCTGTGCTTTTAGTTCAGTGCCTTTGTTGTAGGGCATTTGAACGGTTCGGAAGGATGGTCCGGTAGCTCAGTTGGATTAGAGCAACAGCCTTCTAAGCTGTGGGTCAAGGGTTCGAATCCCTTCCGGATCACGAAGAAAAATGAAACACCCCTTAATTTTCAAATACTTTGGCGGTGAGACGATATCAATTTCGCAAAAAGCGGGCATTGCGGGCTCGCAGATGTCACTCTCCGTTTACCTTCTCCAAAAAGTTCAAAGAAAATTAAACAGAATAAAGAATAATAAATATGTCAAAAATTTGTCAGATTACAGGTAAGAGAGCTGTTGTGGGAAATAATGTGTCTCACTCTCTGCGACGCACTAAAAGACAGTTTAATGTCAACCTGTTTACTAAGAAGTTCTACTATGTAGAGGAAGATTGCTGGATTTACCTGAAAGTGAGTGCAGCAGGTCTGCGCATCATTAACCGTATCGGTCTTGATAAGGCTATCCGTAACGCTCTTGATAAGGGTGTTCTGGATATCAAGACTCTTGAGAACCAAGTGATTGGTTAATTAAAACGTAACGAAAGGAGAAATCATTATGGCAAAGAAAGCTAAAGGTAATCGTGTACAGGTAAT
>DEJD01000066.1:312-1984 GCA_002353215.1 Prevotellaceae bacterium UBA2757 | reverse complement strand
ACTCCAGACCGTTTGGAGTTGAAGAAGTATAACCCAATCCTTAAGAGAATGACAGTTCATAAGGAGATTAAATAAAAGTAAGATACTATGGCAAAGAAAACAGTCGCTACACTTCAGAATAAAGACAGCCGTTCTTTTACTAAGGTTATAAAGATGTTCAAGTCGCCAAAGACTGGTGCATATGCATTTGACGAGAAGATGATTCCTGCTGATCAGGTTAAGGATTATCTCAAAAAATAAGGTTTACGCATAGAAATATGTATGGTAGAAAACCTCTCCAAAAAATTTTTTGGGGAGGTTTTTTGTGTTTTTCAATAAATTATTTGTACTTTTGCGCCTAATAGCAATGGTGTAAATAGAAACTCAATAAGGAAATGGGATTTTTTGATTTTTTCTCTAAGCAAAAGAAGGAAACTCTGGACGAGGGACTTTCGAAGACGAAAGAGAGTGTTTTTGGAAAGATAGCACGTGCTGTGGCCGGAAAGTCAACGGTTGACGACGATGTGTTGGACAACCTTGAGGAGGTGCTGGTGACGAGCGATGTAGGTGTGGAGACTACTCTGAATATCATCAAGAGGATTGAGGAACGCGTGGCTCGCGATAAGTACGTGAATACAAGTGAACTGAATAAGATTCTGCGTGAAGAAATTGCTTCACTGCTGACTGAGAATAATACTGAGGATACAAATGGCTTCGAACTGCCTGCAGACCATAAGCCATACGTGATTCTCGTTGTGGGTGTGAACGGTGTGGGTAAGACAACTACGATCGGTAAGTTGGCATGGCAATTCAAACAGGCTGGAAAGAAGGTGTATTTAGGTGCTGCCGATACGTTCCGTGCCGCTGCCGTGGAACAGATTGTAATCTGGGGTGAAAGGGTAGGTGTGCCGGTGGTGAAGCAGCAGATGGGCAGCGACCCTGCAGCTGTGGCTTTCGATGCTGTCAGTTCGGCTGTGGCAAACGGTGTCGATGTGGTAATCATAGATACTGCCGGAAGACTGCATAATAAGATAGGACTGATGAACGAGCTGACGAAGATTCGCAATGCCGTGAAGAAGGTAATTGGTACGGCTCCGGATGATGTGCTGCTCGTGCTCGACGGTTCTACAGGACAGAATGCGTTCGAACAGGCAAAGCAGTTTACAAAGGCTACGGAGGTGACTTCGATGGCTATCACAAAACTCGACGGCACTGCCAAGGGCGGTGTGGTGATAGGTATCAGCGACCAGTTTAAGATTCCTGTTAAGTATATAGGACTGGGAGAGGGTATGGAAGACCTGCAGCCGTTTAACCGTAAGGCCTTTGTGGATTCTCTCTTTGGCGAATAAAGGTTCTGTGACTGTCAGATGAAAAAGAATACGATAGATATTATCACTCTGGGGTGTTCGAAGAATTTGGTGGATTCGGAAAGGCTGATTCGTCAGCTGGAACTGAACGGTTTTACCGTCCGTCATGATCCGAAGGAGGTGGGTGCTGAGATTGTGGTGGTGAATACCTGCGGTTTTATTGCCGATGCAAAGGAGGAGAGCATCAATATGATTCTGGAACTGGGTGAGGCAAAACAGGAGGGGAGAATCAGGGAGTTGTATGTGATGGGGTGTCTGTCGGAGAGGTATTTCGAAGAACTCGGAAAGGAAATACCAGAGGTGGATAAGTTCTATGGAAAGTTTAA
>DEJD01000066.1:0-224 GCA_002353215.1 Prevotellaceae bacterium UBA2757 | reverse complement strand
AAGCACTATGCCTATATAAAGATAGCAGAAGGATGTGACAGACAGTGCGCGTACTGTTCGATTCCTATCATCACCGGTACGTTCAAGAGCAGACCTATGGAGAAGATTGTGGCAGAGGTGGAACGACTGGTGGCTGAGGGAGTGAAGGAGTTTCAGGTGATTGCTCAGGAGATTACTTTCTACGGGATTGACCTGTACGGAAAACAGATGATTGCCGAACTGGT
>DEJD01000062.1:5598-5808 GCA_002353215.1 Prevotellaceae bacterium UBA2757 | reverse complement strand
TGCTTTGTTTAAGAACAAAGGTTGAATTTAGTTGAAGAATCTCCCAAGCTAGCTTGAAGAGTTCTTCTACAAAATACAACTTATTATCTAAAATATTCCTCTGCATAAGTTTTCGAGTATTTCGAATTTTTCGGATATTTTCGGAATCAAAATAATTCTTAAATTGACAAATGCGAACCGCTTAACCCCTCCAGAATGTTATGCCCTCCC
>DEJD01000062.1:5252-5529 GCA_002353215.1 Prevotellaceae bacterium UBA2757 | reverse complement strand
CGAGGTTTCTCAAATTCTTGATAGAAAAAAATTCTGTGGTTTCTGAGGTTTCTGTGAGACAAAAAATTCTATAATTCTAGATAATAGACGATAAAAAATGAGAAAGACATTATTTTTGCTTTTGTTCTGTGTGAGTGCAGTGGTTTGTGCACAATCAGAAGAAGAACTCTGGATTAAGAATGGCAACCGGAATATATTCGGTGTGCTGAGTCGTCCTGTGCAGCAGGAGGGTGTGAAGTATCCTGTTGCTATTATATCCCATGGATTCAATGGTACC
>DEJD01000062.1:3763-5182 GCA_002353215.1 Prevotellaceae bacterium UBA2757 | reverse complement strand
TTCCCTTGTGGTTCTGTGAATAGCAGAAGTGATAATAATACAATGAATATGTCGGTAAAGGGTGAGGTGAGTGATGTGCAGGCAATCATCGACTATTTCAAGAGTCAGCCCGATGTAGATGCTACACGTATTGTGTTGATAGGGGAGAGTCAGGGTGGACTTGTGTCGGCACTGACTGCAGCCAGCAGACCTAAGGATGTGAGTCAGCTGGTGTTGATATATCCTGCACTGTGTATTCCGGATAATTGGAATGAGAGATATCCGAAGGTGGAGGAGATTCCGGACACTACCCGTTTGTGGAATGTGCCGCTTGGCAGGTCTTTCTTCTTGGAAATAAGAGACTTGGATGTATATAAAGAGATAAAGAGATACAAGGGTCAGGTACTGATTATCCATGGAGACAAGGATCAGGTGGTGCCTCTCAGTTATTCGGAACGAGCTGTGAAGACATATAAAAAAGCAAAATTGGAAGTGATTCCTAATGCACGTCACGGATTTAATCCGACGGAAAGGGCTTTGGCAATAGGCTGGATAAAAAACTTCATAAAATAGCTCTAAAATTTTTGGTAAAACAGCACGTTTTTTTGATAGATTATTCGTACTTTTGCACCCGATTTTGAAAGTACTAATAATTTAAATAATGAAGAAACAGCTGAAAAAAGTGCTTGTACTGGGTTCAGGTGCACTGAAGATTGGTCAAGCTGGAGAATTCGACTACTCTGGTAGTCAGGCTTTAAAGGCGCTCCGTGAAGAGGGTATCAAGTCTGTTCTTGTTAATCCGAACGTGGCAACTATTCAAACGAGTGAAGGTATTGCGGACAAGGTTTATTTCCTGCCGGTCAATACCTTTTTTGTTACTGAAATTATCAAGAAGGAACGTCCTGACGGCATCCTCCTTGCGTTTGGCGGACAGACTGCACTGAACTGCGGTACTGAACTCTTCCAGAAGGGAATTCTGAAGGAATATGGAGTTGAGGTACTCGGAACGAGTGTAGAGGCAATCATGAATACTGAGGACCGCGACCTCTTTGTAAAGGAACTGAATAAAATCAGTCTGAAGGTTCCTGTAAGTCAGGCTTGTGAAACTATGGAAGATGCCATAGCTACTGCACGCCGCATCGGTTATCCTATCATGATCCGTTCTGCATACGCACTTGGCGGTCTTGGTTCAGGTGTATGTCCTGACGAGAAGACCTTCAAGGAAATTGCTGAGTCGGCATTCACATTTGCTCCACAGGTGTTGGTAGAAGAAAGTCTGAAGGGCTGGAAGGAAATCGAATTTGAGTGTATCCGTGATGCAAACGACCACTGTTTCACTGTAGCTTCAATGGAAAACTTCGACCCACTGGGTATTCACACTGGTGAGAGTATCGTAGTTGCTCCTACTTGCTCACTCAAGGAAGACCAGGTGAAGATGCT
>DEJD01000062.1:3100-3711 GCA_002353215.1 Prevotellaceae bacterium UBA2757 | reverse complement strand
GCAGAGACAAACGACTACCGTATCATCGAAATCAATGCCCGTCTGAGCCGTTCTTCTGCTCTTGCATCAAAGGCAACCGGTTATCCGTTGGCATTCGTTGCTGCTAAGATTGCTCTTGGTTATACCCTCGACCAGATTGGTGAAATGGGTACAACCAACTCAGCATATGTAGCTCCTTCGCTCGACTACCTGATTTGTAAGATTCCTCGTTGGGACCTCACTAAGTTTACAGGTGTAAGCCGTAAGATAGGTTCCAGCATGAAGTCTGTCGGTGAGATCATGAGTATAGGTCGTTCGTTCGAAGAACTCATCCAGAAGGGTCTCCGTATGATTGGTCAGGGCATGCACGGATTTGTAGGCAATGACCACACTAAGTTCGAGAATCTTGACGAAGAACTTGCAAACCCGACAGACCTCCGTATCTTCGCTATCGCACAGGCTCTGGAAGAGGGTTACAGCATACAGCGCATCTACGAACTGACAAAGATAGACACTTGGTTTATCGAACGTCTGAAGAATATCGTAGATTACAAGCATAAGTTGGAAACATACAATGCAGTTGAGGAAATTCCTGCTGACGTAATGCGTCAGGCAAAGGTACTCGGTTTCTC
>DEJD01000062.1:249-2981 GCA_002353215.1 Prevotellaceae bacterium UBA2757 | reverse complement strand
CTGCCAGCTGTGAAACGTATTCCTACTGTTGCAAGTGAGCATCCAGACCTCACAAACTACCTCTACATGACTTATGCAGTAGAAGGATATGATGTAAACTATTACAATAACGAAAAGTCTGTAATCGTATTAGGTTCAGGTGCTTATCGTATTGGTTCTTCGGTTGAGTTTGACTGGTGTTCAGTGAACGCAATCAACACAGCCAGAAAACTCGGATACAAGAGTATCATGATCAACTACAACCCAGAGACAGTGTCAACGGACTACGATATGTGTGACCGTCTGTACTTCGATGAGTTGTCGTTCGAACGCGTTCTCGATGTCATTGACCTTGAGAACCCACGTGGTGTGATTGTATCGGTAGGTGGTCAGATTCCAAACAACCTGGCTATGAAACTCTATCGTCAGAGTGTGCCTATCCTCGGTACTTCACCTGTAAGCATCGACCGTGCTGAAAACAGAAATAAATTCTCTGCAATGCTTGACCAGCTGGGTATCGACCAGCCGGAGTGGAGTGCTCTGACAAGCATGGAGGATGTGAAGGCATTCATAGAACGTGTAGGATTCCCTGTATTGGTTCGTCCTTCATACGTACTTTCAGGTGCTGCAATGAACGTATGTTACGACTACGAAGAACTGGAGCGCTTCCTGCAGATGGCAAGTGAGGTCAGCAAGGAATACCCTGTTGTTATCTCACAGTTCATGCAGGAGACTAACGAAGTAGAATTCGATGCCGTAGCACAGAACGGTGAGGTAGTGGAATATGCTATCTCTGAACACGTTGAATTTGCAGGTGTTCACTCTGGTGACGCTACAATGGTATTCCCTGCACAGCAAATCAGTTTCGCTACTGTACGTCAGATTAAGAAGATCAGCCGTGCTATTGCAAAGGAACTGAATATCAGTGGTCCGTTCAATATCCAATACCTTGCTAAGGGCAGAGATGTGAAGGTTATCGAGTGTAACCTCCGTGCTTCCCGTTCGTTCCCATTCGTAAGTAAGGTGCTGAAGCGCAACTTCATCGAGACAGCTACACGTATCATGCTCGATGCTCCATACTCAAAACCGGATAAGAGCGAATTCGATATCGACCGTATGGGTGTGAAGGCAAGTCAGTTCTCATTCGCACGTTTGCAGAATGCAGACCCAGTACTTGGCGTGGATATGAGTTCTACAGGTGAAGTAGGTTGTATGGGTGACACTTTCGAGGAGGCACTGCTCAACTCAATGATTGCCACAGGTTACAAGATTCCTTCAAAAGATAAGGCTATCATGATTTCGTCTGGTGAGACAAAGGAGAAGGTGGCTATGCTTGATGCTGCCCGTGCCCTTGTTCGCAACGGATATAAGATTTATGCAACAGAAGGAACAGCTAAGTTCCTGAACGATAACGGAGCACCTGCTACTGCAGTAGGATGGCCAGATGAAGAGGGTAGCGACAAACTGAGTGTGATGCAGATGATTGCAGAACATAAGTTTGACCTTATCGTCAACATTCCAAAGAACCATTCTAAGCGCGAGCTGACTAACGGTTACCGCATCCGTCGTGCTGCTATCGACCATAATATTCCATTGATTACCAATGCTCGTCTTGCCTCTGCATTTATCGAGGCATTCTGCGAGAAGGGTCTGAACGACCTGCATATAAAGAGCTGGCAGGAGTATGAGTAAATATCCAGAACTAATCAGAAGATTTGTGGTATGTGCATTGTTTGTGACACTTTGCACATGCCACAATTTCGTTTTTGCTCAGCAGTCCAGTGCTGATACAACGTCAGTGCATCGAGACTCTTTGCAAATTGCGAACGACTCTATAATAGAGGCTCTGCGTACTCAGGTGCATGAACTTAAGTTGCAGGGTATTATGATGCGTGAACAGTTGGAAATCACGGGTAAGGACGCTTACGAGGATTCTGTGCATGCTGCAAAGATAAAACAGCGTATAGACTCTTTGCGTATGCATACTTCTGGTGTACCATTGGTCGTGGATAATGATACACTGTTGAAGCTATATGCCCGTAAAGGGGGAATGTTGCCTTCGTTGCGTGCGGAACAGGCTACAGAGAAAATCTTGGAAGCAGGAAAAAGTATGTCAGTGTTTCTTGATTCTGTGTATATATACAATAGCGAATTACAATCGGATATAATGATCGGGGATGTGGTCTTGTTGAGTGTGACTGACATGGATGCCTTGTGGAACAACATCGACAGAGAGATCCTTGCACAACAATATAAGAGCATTATCGAGTCGAAAATCAAGGAACTGTACGATGAGTATGGAATGCAGCAAAAGCTGAAAGGTGCCGGACTCGTTGCCCTCATCATCACAGTTCAGGCATTTCTGATATGGTTCACGCTTTTTGCGATACGTAGATTGAAACATCATCTGATCCGTAGGTTGATGCGTACCTTTGGTCCATGGCAGGTTAAGGATTATACGGTCATGAACTTGCATCAGGTTGGAATGCTTATAGCGACTGTTTTCAATGTATTACTTATTTTAGTGATAGTAATACAGCTGATGATCAGTGTGCCTTTGATGTTCTCTATGTTCCCAGAAACGAAAGAACTTACCTATACTTTCATCGGATATATATTAAATCCTATCCGTCATATTCTGGGAGATGTAGTAAGTTACATACCCAATCTGTTTCAGATTATCATTATCGTAATCTGTTTCCGTTATGTCATCAAGGGAATGCGATACTTTGCCAACGAGATTGCCAATGGGA
>DEJD01000062.1:0-236 GCA_002353215.1 Prevotellaceae bacterium UBA2757 | reverse complement strand
GGCTTCTATGCAGATTGGGCTATGCCTACGTTTACCATACTCAGAATCCTTCTTTACTCATTCATGCTGGTTATGATATGGCCCTTGTTGCCCAATTCGGATTCAGAGGTGTTTCAGGGTGTTTCCGTATTCATAGGTATCATTGTGTCGCTTGGATCTACATCTATAGTCGGAAATATTATGGCAGGCTTAGTGATGACTTATATGCGTCCGTTCCATGTGGGTGACTATATACG
>DEJD01000088.1:1554-3012 GCA_002353215.1 Prevotellaceae bacterium UBA2757 | reverse complement strand
CTGATAGTATTAAGGTAGGCTGCTACTACTATTGGATAAACGAAAGGGTTGATCCGAAGGGTGTGAAGGCAGACCTGGAGTGGATGAAGGAAAACGGTATTACTCTGGCTTTCCTGGCTACAGATATACGTAATCGGGTGAATGGGGATTTGTCTTCTGCTGGTGAGATATACGGCAAGAATAAGTTTCAAAGCAAGTTGTGGTGGAAGAATCTGAGAACGGCTCTGAAAACAGCTGCTAAACTCGGAATAGAGATGGGTATTTTCAACTGTCCCGGATGGAGTCAGTCGGGCGGTCCGTGGATAAAACCTGAGGAGGCTATGCGCAACTGGACACCTGACGGAGTAGAAGTGTGCAAGACCAAACAGGGTACTGACGTGGTGTGCAGTCCTTGTTCACCAGAGGCTGAAGGACTGGAAGTGGATAAACTTTCGAAGACCCATGTGAAGAAACATTTCGAGGCTTTTGTCGGAGAAATTCTGCGTAGAATTCCAGCAAAGGACCGCAGTACTCTGACTACGGTTGTCGTGGACAGTTGGGAACGTGGAAAACAGAATTATACAGATTCGATTTTTGTGCTGTTTGAACGTCGATTCGGTTATCCGCTTGATTACGAAAACGAGGCTTGCAAGAAGGATCTGGAGCGGCTGATTTCTGATTTGGTTGCAAGTGAATATATGGGAGGGCTGACAGAGAAGGCTCACGAGTATGGTCTGCGTACTTGGTGTGAACCGTATGCTCACAGTCCGTTCCCCACTAATGGCATTATCTATGGTAGTGCTGCTGATGAGGTGGGTGCTGAGTTTTGGGTGGATGACAAGAAGTTTAGAAAAAAGGAAATTGATGCAGCAGTCGGTGCAGCCCGTCGCAGTGGTAAGAATCGTGTGTGGGCTGAGAGTTTTACGGACGGATGGCCTGAGTTGGCTAAGGATGACTGGAGTTACGAAAAACTGAAACTCATCGCTGACAAGTATTTCCATGCGGGGGTGAATGCGAGCATTCTGCACGTTGTAATTTCACAACCGGGTGACGATAAGGAACCTGCTGTGCGCCCTTGGTTCGGAACTTATTTCGACCGCAGGAGTGCGCATGCAGCCGATATGAAACCGCTTGTCATGTATCTGCGCCGTTGCAATTTTATGCTTCAGTTGGGCAAACCGCTTGACGGGGCTACCGACAGGCGTATTATGGCTGACGGCACAACGATTCGATTTACCGAGGACTCGCAGTTTGAGATTGTCTTCCCAAATGGACAGAAAGAAATGTGGAATCCGGAATATGAGATTAAAATCAATCCACAGAACGACCAACAATAATCCGACTGCCTTGTCGGATGAGCGGACGGGCGTCTTGCAGCTGTTGCTGTAGGACGTCTTCTGTTATTGGATAGACCTTAAGCGAGAGACAACGAGGGTAGCGGTTGAAGTAGGGGTTGTGTGACAGGTACCACTGGGCATG
>DEJD01000088.1:1320-1482 GCA_002353215.1 Prevotellaceae bacterium UBA2757 | reverse complement strand
CAGCTATGCAGATGCCCCGTTTGCCTCCTTCCATTTCCACAACACAGATGAGGTGCTGACGTTTGCATGTGTCCTGTTCGTACTCTTCTTTAGTTCTGCGATGCGAGATGGTGATGTGGCGACCGAACTTCGTGTTTATGTCGTTCATTATACTTTTGAACA
>DEJD01000088.1:0-1214 GCA_002353215.1 Prevotellaceae bacterium UBA2757 | reverse complement strand
TCGAGCAGGGTGGAGATGCGGAACACGAAATCGTAGTATTCCACTCCGCCGGATTTTAATCCGAAGAGCGAGAACTTCCTTCTGCGCTTATAGGCAATCTGACCAAGGTACGTGCGTGCACGGCTCAACCTGAAGGGGATGGAACGGAGTTTTCCCTCAAAACACAGTTGGTTGAATTCTTCGAATTTCTGTTGTATGTAACTGATTGTCGGTCGCATTCGTGACTTGTTTGTTTTTTATGATGCAAATATATAAAAATAATTTTCAGCAATGTTCTTAAATTTGTAAATTTGCCACAGAAAACAATCTAATACCTGAACCGATATGGCAAAACAGTATCTTTTGGGACTCGACATCGGTAGTTCTTCTGTAAAAGCATCGCTGGTTGATGCTGATTCAGGTTCGTGTGCTGCTTCAGCATTTTTCCCGAAACAGGAAGCTCCAATAATATCAGTGCGCAGCGGATGGGCAGAACAGGAACCCGATATGTGGTGGGAGGATATGAAACTCGCTTTGGCGGAGGTGATGCAGAGGACGGGGGCTAAGGCAGATGAGGTGGCTGCGATAGGTATTTCGTATCAGATGCACGGGCTGGTGTGTGTGGATAAGAATCTGCGTGCTCTGCGTCCTTCTATCATTTGGTGCGATTCGCGTGCTGTGCCGTATGGCGAGAGGGCATTAGAGGGTCTTGGCAAAGAACTGTGTCTGAGTCATCTGCTTAATTCTCCTGGTAATTTCACTGCTGCAAAACTGGCGTGGGTGAAGGAGAACGAACCTGAGGTTTTCGAACGTATATATAAGATTATGTTGCCTGGCGACTATATCGCTATGCGTTTGAGTGGAACTATAAATACGACTATTGGCGGACTTAGTGAGGGCATGATGTGGGACTTCGAAGAGAAGTGTCCTGCTGGTTTTCTTCTTGACTATTATGGTTTCAATGATAACTTGTTGCCCGATGTAGTACCTACGTTCTGTGTACAGTCGGAAGTGTCGCAGCAGGCAGCTGATGAACTGGGACTGAAGGCTGGCACTCCGATTGCTTATCGTAGTGGCGACCAACCAAACAACGCGCTTTCGCTCAATGTGCTTAATCCCGGTGA
This sequence comes from Prevotellaceae bacterium UBA2757, assembly GCA_002353215.1. The sequence continues at coordinate 111 of DEJD01000088.1, read as the reverse complement.
GATAGCTGCAACGGCAGGTACCAGCGGGGTGGTGTATGGAGTGTTGGGTGATGTGAACTACGACCCTAAGTCGAGGGTGAATACTTTTGCACATGTAAACTATACAAAGGA
>DEJD01000037.1:8574-12162 GCA_002353215.1 Prevotellaceae bacterium UBA2757 | reverse complement strand
CCTACAACAATAGCCTGAGGTTTACCTTCCACATTATTATATTCTATATGCTGATAACCGTCATCGGCAGGTTGTTCGTTAATAAACACCTGTACTTTCAGGTTTACATAAATAGTACGCTGACGGGCATCAATACTGCGCTTCAGAATCCTTACGCAGCAAATCTCTTTCTCACTGATTCCGTGCTCCTGAGTCAGATATTTTCTGATACTCTGATCGCTTGCTGCCTGCTCTGGCAGAATACGAAGTTGCAATTCATTTACCATGTTCGAAAAACGTCTTTTTAATTTTTTCGTGCAAAGATTATAAGTTTTTTTGACAAATCCATTATCTTTGTGCAGTAAAACACAAAGAAATGGAAAACTATATAGTTTCTGCACGTAAATATCGTCCTATGACGTTCGACAGTGTGATTGGACAACAGGCACTTACCACCACACTGAAGAATGCAATCAGGAACGGCAAACTGGCACATGCTTACCTTTTCTGCGGTCCCCGTGGAGTCGGCAAGACTACTTGTGCCCGCATTTTTGCAAAGACCATCAACTGTCTTTCGCCTCGTCCCGACGGTGAGGCATGCGGTGAGTGTGAATCGTGCAAGGCATTCAACGAACAGCGTTCGTTCAACATTCACGAACTTGATGCAGCTTCGAACAATTCCGTTGACGACATACGCCAGCTCATCGAACAGGTACGCATACCGCCACAGGTAGGAAAATACAAAGTGTTCATCATCGACGAGGTACACATGTTGTCCACCTCAGCCTTCAATGCTTTTTTGAAGACACTTGAGGAACCACCACGTCATGCGATTTTCATCCTTGCAACAACAGAGAAACACAAACTGTTGCCAACCATCCTGAGCCGTTGTCAGATTTACGACTTCAATCGCATGGGAGTTGACGACATCGTTTCTCATTTGGAAAACGTAGCCAAGCAAGAAGGTATAACCTACGAACCGGCAGCACTTAACGAGATAGCTCAGAAAGCCGATGGAGGTATGCGCGATGCACTTTCCATCTTTGACCAGGTAGCAAGTTTCTGTCAGGGAAACATAACCTACGAACAAACAATCAAGAACCTTAACGTACTCGATAGCAATTATTACTTCCGTTTGACCGACTACTTCCTGGCATGCGGAAACGGTGACCCTAAGGCACCGAAAGTAGATAAAGCTATCGTTGCGGAAAACATAACAAACTGTCTGCTTACGTTGAACGAAATCCTCTCGAAGGGATTCGACGGACAGCACTTCATCAATGGACTTGCCAGTCATATGCGTAATCTGCTCGTCAGCAAAGACCCTCAGACTGTGCAACTCATCGAAACATCAGGTGAAATCAGAGACAAGTACGCGCAGCAGGCTCAACGCTGCACACCTCGTTTCCTTTTCTCGGCAATGCGTCTGTGCAACGACTGCGACTTGCAGTACAAACAGAGTCAGAACAAGCGACTGCTCATTGAACTGACACTGATAGAAGTGGCACAGGCAGCGGAAGGTGAAGACGTACCGGGTTCGGGGCGTAGCCCTAAGAAGAATGTACTACACCCCATATTTGCTAAGTCGCCAGCTCTCAGCAGCAGCGCGACAGCAACTCCGAAACCGACAGCTTCACGTCAGACTCCGACAACAATCAGTCCGTCAAATGACGTAGCTCCCCGTTCTTCGAGAACCCTTTCTATCCGACGTGCTACGACCACACAGGCAGCAGTAACCGTAAAGGAAGAGAACACAGCGACACCAGTCAGCTCATCTCCTGAACTGCCACACGAACAGACCTCTATCATTATCGCTTGGAAAGAGTACATCGAAAGGCTGACACGCGATGAAGCGGCTTTAGCCCAGCGCATGAAAGCCATTGACCCTCATCTGATGGAAGACGGAAACTCGTTTGAAGTGATAGCGAACAACAACCTCGTAGCAGAGGAACTGCATCGCAAAGCTCCAATAATCGAGCAGTACATAAACCAGCGTATCAAGGGTACTCCGATGAAGATGAAAATCCGTCTGAGGAAAGTGGAGGACAGAAAACACTCCTACACTCCGCAGGAAGCATTCAGAATAATGTGCAAGGAAAACGATGCGCTGCTCAAACTAAAAGAAGTCCTCGGACTTGATGTAATATAAGTAACTATTAACCTCTAAACAAAAATACTATGGCACAGAGATTTATTCTTAATGAAGTATCGTACTTCGGTGCTGGCGCTCGTCACGAGTTGCCAGAAGTAATCAACCGTATGGGATTCCACAAAGCCCTCGTTTGTAGTGACAAGGGACTCATCAAGGTAGGTACTACCAAGATGGTTACCGACGTGCTCGACGGCATCAACTTCCCATACGAAATCTACAGTGAGATTCGTCCTAACCCGACAGTGACCAACGTTCAGGAAGGTGTTGCTGCATTCAAGAAGAGCGGCGCCGACTGCATCATCGCCATCGGTGGCGGTTCGTCAATGGACACAGCAAAGGGTATAGGTATTGTATGCAACAACCCTGAGTTTGCTGATGTAGTATCGCTCGAAGGTGTTGCTCCAACAAAGAAAAAGTCAGTTCCTATCATCGCTCTGCCAACAACAGCCGGTACTGGTGCTGAAGTAACTATCAACTACGTAATCATCGACGAGAAGCGTCAGGCAAAGATGGTATGTGTTGATCCTAACGACATCCCAGCCGTTGCCATCATCGACCCGGAACTCATGTACAGTCTTCCAAAGGGACTCACAGCAGCTACAGGTATGGACGCCCTTACTCATGCTATCGAGGGTTACATCACTAAAGGCGCTTGGGTAATGAGCGATATGTACGAACTGCAGGCTATCAAGATGATTGCTGAGAACCTGCCACTCGCAGTAGAGGAACCACGCAACCCAGTTGGTCGTGAGGCTATGGCATTGGCACAGTACATCGCAGCACAGGCATTCTCAAACGTAGGTCTCGGACTTGTTCACGGTATGGCTCACCCAATGGGTTCACTCCACGACGTTCCACACGGCGTAGCAAACGCACTTCTCCTTCCACGTATCATGGAATTCAACATGCCTAAGTGTATCGAGAAATTCGGTGTCATCGCACAGACAATGGGTGTTGACACCAAGGGAATGACTCCAGAGCAGGCAGCACAGGCAGCAGTAGATGCAGTGAAGGCTCTCTCTATCCGCGTAGGCATTCCACAGCATCTTACCGATCTGGGCATTACCGAAAAGGACATCCCAGCTTTGGCAGCACAGGCTATTGCCGATGTCTGCACTCCGGGCAACCCACGCGACGTAACAGAAGCAGAGATTGTAGAACTCTACAAGAGCGTACTCTAATCACCCCTCACTTCTATAGTTTTGAAAAAGATTTTATCATTATTATTCATCCTCATCTCATCCACCGTCCTTGCACAGACCTGGACGGTGGAGGCTGAGGATGCCTCAACTTCCTCAATAAGTTGGAAAGGTAACGAGGCAGACATCATTGCCTCGAAAGGATTGACCCTGTGGTTCGACCAACAGATGCACGGCAACGTGGTCATCGAGTACGAAGCACAGATAGTAAAAGACAAACGCTTTAAGACAAAAGACGGTTTGCCACGCATCTCCGAT
>DEJD01000037.1:6863-8449 GCA_002353215.1 Prevotellaceae bacterium UBA2757 | reverse complement strand
TACCGCCCCATCGTCTTGCGCGAATACACCGATGCCGACCATCTGCTGAAACCCGACCATTGGTATAAAATCAGACTTGAACAGATTGACGGGCACGTACGCTACTATATTGACGGCGAGTGTCTTATCGATTATCTCGACCCTCGTCCGCTGAAGCAGGGTTACTTCGGATTCCGCACCACACAGGCTCATGCCCGTCTGCGCAATTTCCACTATGCCAGCTACGACCCCGACAGCGAACCAATCGTATTGCGTCTGATTGGCGGCAGGACATTGCAGACCATCACACCCGTAACCTTCGGTGTTCCATTTTCACAAGGCGAAGTGACCAACGACAACTTCCTACTGAAGACAAACAAGGGAGTCATACTCCGTTTCGACACATGGCGACTGGCTTCATGGGCCGACGGCAGCAGCAAGTGGCAGGCCTTTGCAGCCGTCATTCCAGCCGATACCGATTCGTGTCTGCTCTATAAAAACAACAGCGCCAAATCATATACAAAAGAAGAAAAAATCCCACAGTTGCCACCCTTCTACCTAACGGTAAACAACCGGAAGATGGAACTGCTCTCTGTTGAAAAAGAACAGGAAGGTAATGTGCGCACTACATATAAATACACCTTCGACAACGCAGTCCTGCGTACTTATCACTACAGAGGATGTAGTCAGATAAAACTTGTTCACACCCTGCTTGTCGATTCAGCTCTTAACAAAGAAGGACTCAGCGAACTGGGTGTTCACTTCAAGGTAGGTATGCACGGAGCACCCTTTGCCCGTTTCGTAGCCTTCCCTCCAGAACAGTATAAGCGCAAGGTTGAAGAGCGCGAAGTGATGTGGGTACAACCGCTCATCGCCCGTCGTCCGATAAATATAGAAAGGATGGATTCCGTGACGAAGAGTATGATTGCAAACATAGCCCAGTGGGACGACTTCCGTCTTTCACAACTTTCGTCGAACGGTTATACTATCCGCAAACGTGCCACACACGAAAGTCCGTGGATAGGCACACGCGAAGGTCACCGCAACAACGGCATCGTATCTGTTGGCGATCCAGAGGGGTTGACATCGTTCTGTCTGCGCAATTTCTGGCAGAGTTTCCCATCCACACTTCTTGTTGAGGGAGCTCGCAGCGACACAGCAACCGTTACACTCAGCCTTTATTCTCCGGAGGCAGAACCATTCAATTTTGCACACTACGACACAATTGCCCATACTCTCGAGGCAGCTTACGAAGATGTACAGCCAGGCATGAGTACAGCATGGGGAATAGGTCGCACATCTGAAATGCTCGTCAGCATCGACGGAAGTATCGAACCCGACGCACAACTCGTCTGCACTCCTGAATACCTGCACCGCAAACGTGCTTTCGGCATTTGGAGTCTGCCAACAGTTGAAAATTCGCGCGACAGCCTTATCGAGGCAACCATCGACACTCTGATGCAATTCTACAACAACGAGATACATCGCAACTACTGGTACGGATTCTTCAATTATGGAGATGTGATGCATGCATACGACGGCAGTCGTAAGGAATGGCGCTATGACGTAGGCGGTTATGCCTGGGACAACACTGAACTTGGCAGTCC
>DEJD01000037.1:1853-6775 GCA_002353215.1 Prevotellaceae bacterium UBA2757 | reverse complement strand
CACTGCAGCGAAGTTGACACCTACCACTTCGGTCCTCATGCCGGATTGGGGTCCCGTCATAACGTGCTCCACTGGGGGTGCGGAGCTAAGGAAGCCCGAATCAGCGAAGCCTGGTGGAACCGTTTCTACTACTATCTTACTGCAGATGAACGCGTAGCCGACATAATGCGTGAGGTGAAAGATGCCGACACATTGCTTTACACCCTCGACCCTATGCGTCTGGCGCAACCCCGTTCGCTCTATCCCTGTACAGCTCCGGCACGTCTACGTATCGGTCCCGACTGGTTGGCATATGTGAGCAACTGGTTTACCGAATGGGAACACAATCCTAAAGCTAACCGCTACTATCTCGACAAGATACTTGCCGGCATGAACTCCATCGCCAACTTCAAACACGGATTCTTCCAGGGACCAAAGGCTCTCGGTTTCGATCCTGCCACAGGTATCATTTCGTGTGAATGCGACAGCAATATCATAAACACCAACCACCTGCTTTCTATTATGGGTGGATTCGAACTGCTGAACGAAATACAGGAAAGCATCGATCATCCTCGTTTCTATGCGGCTTGGCTCGACCACAACCGACAGTATAAGCAGAAGGCATTGGAGGTGAGTCATAACGCATTCCTTGTGCCTCGTCTGTCCGCTTATGCAGCATGGCGTCTGGGCAACCAGCAACTCAAACAGCAAGCATGGGACGACCTTTTCCACCACGTGCCTACACCAAACCTGCAGAAGCTCTTTTGGACCAACGACGCAGCCACTTGGGTAGTTGATGCAATATTCCTGAAAGAAGTGCTGAAATAAGACCCTCTCTAACTCTCCCTGTTTAGGGAGAGAACTGAAGAGTTAGAAGTATAAATTTATCAAATAAAAAAGTGCTAAACCATATGGCTTAGCACTTTCATTTTTTATAGGACTGCTAATTACTTCAGAGAGTAAGCGTATGGATCCTTTTCGTCACCAGTTTCGCATGCTGCGATTTTGTCCTCGCGGAGCAACCAACCGAGACCAAGAAGGAAATCCTTCTCTGTAAGTTTTGTAGCTTTCTTAATTGACTTGAAAGTTTGTGGACCCTCTGCTGTTGAGAGTGTGTTCCAAAGGAGACCTGCAATGTTTCCTGCTTTTTCCTGTAACATAATCTTAAACCTTTTAAAAGTTAAACTATAAATGAAATTTTAAATATCGGAGTTTTTCCGCTGCAAATGTAACACGAATTTATATTAGAGAAAAAATTTTTACATAAATTTATACAAAATCCTTGTGTTTACGCGCACAAAAAGCCCGTTTTTACCATTTAAGTGTTACAAATTCCTCATTTTTTCCGATTTTCCCCGAAAAACTTTGCAATTCTAAAGTGCAAGAAATTTTGCAGTTATGAACTATAATGCTTATCTTCGCAAAAAATATTAAATCACCTCTACATTATTTATTATATAAAGCAAAACAACTATGAAGAAGATTCTCTTGTTAGGAAGTGGCGAACTTGGTAAGGAGTTCGTTATCGCAGCTAAGCGTGCCGGTTTATATGTCGTAGCTTGCGACCGTTACGACAATGCTCCTGCGATGCAGGTAGCAGACGAACGCGAAGTGTTCTCAATGCTCGACGGCGACACACTCGACGCAGTCATCAAGAAGCATCAGCCGGACATTATCGTTCCTGAAATCGAAGCCATCCGTACTGAGCGCCTCATCGAAGCAGAGAAGAGCGGCATTCAGGTTGTTCCATCAGCTCGTGCGGTCAACTTCACAATGAACCGTCAGGCTATCCGCGACCTTGCATCCCGTGAACTCGGTGTGCCAACAGCTAAGTATCAATATGCCAAGACTATCGAGGAATTCCGTGCTGCAGCAAAGGAAATCGGATTCCCATGCGTTGTAAAACCACTTATGTCTTCTTCCGGTCACGGACAGAGTTATGTGCACAATGCCGAGGAACTCGAACAGGCATTCAAGGATGCTATGGAAGGCAGTCGTGGTGACGTGAAAGAAGTCATCATCGAGGAATTCATCGAGTTTGAAAGCGAGTTCACCTTGCTCACCATCACTCAGCAGCACGGCTGGCCAACTATCTACTGTCCTCCAATCGGACACGTACAGAAGGGTGGCGACTATCGTGAGTCATGGCAGCCATATAAGATAAGCGATGCCGCACTGAAGCAGGCACAGGAAATGGCTGATAAGGTGACAAAGTCGCTCACCGGCTACGGCATCTGGGGAGTTGAGTTCTTCCTGAAGAAAGACGGCAACGTGCTGTTCAGCGAACTCAGTCCTCGTCCACACGACACAGGTATGGTCACACTGGGACACACAACCAACCTCTCCGAATTCGAACTTCATCTGCGTGCCGTAATGGGTTGGCCAATCCACGACATACGTCTCGAACATGCTGGTGCCTCTGCAGTTGTTCTTTCTCCAGGCGAAATCAAAGACTACAACGTGGATGATGTGCTGAAGGAAGAGTGCTCACGCGTAAGAATATTCGGAAAACCGACAGCTCCGTTCGGACGCCGCATGGGTGTAGTGCTTTGCTATGGCGACGTAACTGCTGATACTGACCAGTTGCGCGACAAAGCAAAACGTCTTGCAAAGACTGTTCTCGGCACCGACCCCTATATGAAGAAGCACTAATAGCTTCAACTGCAGCTTTTATTAACACGTAAAACAAATCGCACAGACTATGAAACGCATACTCAGCATTGCACTTTCGCTGTCGCTGGCAACCATTCCATTGTTTGCTCAGCAGGTGCAAAACGATGCCACTGCCCCACTCCACCTTATGAAACCGGCGTATAAGTACAACTACGGACTTGTGAAACCAGCCGAGGTGAAGGCAACCATAGACCGCATTCGCGACTATATCACTACGCACACTTATGCCGAACTCGATGAAGGGGGCAAACAACTCAAGCGTGGCGACTTCCGACTGACCAGCTACGAGTGGGGAGTAACCTACTCTGCCATGCTTCGTGCGTCGGAACTCACAGGCGACCCAGCCTATCGCGATTATGCACTGAAGTGTATGCGTTTTCTGGCAAAACAGGCACCGGCATTCAAGAAACGACTTGACAAGGGCGAGAAGATAGACCCGCTCATGCATCAGGTAGTTCAGCCACGTGCTCTCGACGATGCCGGAGCTATTTGCTGTGCTATGATAAAAAGTGGCGACAAAAGTCTTAAGAGTCAGATTGAGACCTATTACGACTACATAGCGAACCATCAGTATCGTTATGCAGACGGACAGTTTGCCCGCATGCGTCCTGTAGCCAACACCGTTTGGCTCGACGATATGTTCATGGGCATTCCGGCACTTGCCCTTCATGGCGACATGCAGGAAGCAAAGCGTCAGTTCCGTCTTTTCCACGAGAAGATGTGGGTTCCGGAGAAAAACCTCTACCGCCACGGATGGGTTCCGGGAGCCTACCATCCCTCGTTCTTCTGGGGCAGAGCAAACGGTTGGGCATTGCTTACTGCGTGCGAACTGCTCGACCAGGAACTGGATGCCAACATCATGAAGTGGTTCAAGGAACACCTCTCCGGCTTGCTTCCTCTGCAGGACTTCGACGGCTGCTGGCATCAGTTGCTCGACAACAACCAGACCTATCTTGAAACCTCCTGCACAGCCATCTACTGCTACTGTCTGGCTCATGCAATCAACAAGGGATGGATTGAGCCCGAGCCATACGTAAGTCAGACCCTTCTGGCATGGAACTACGTAGCTGCTCACGTTACGGCTCAGGGACAGGTTGAGGGCACTTGTGTAGGCACCGGCCTGGCTTTCGACCCAGCCTTCTATGCCTACCGCCCGGTAAACAACTATGCAGCTCACGGCTATGGTCCAGTCATCTGGGCTGGTGCAGAGGTATATCAGATGCTCAACACACTTTGTCTGAAGAGCAACGACTCTGCCATTCATTATTATCCAGTTGATCCAAAGACCGACGAACCACTCTTCGAGGTAAAGCAATGATGGTTCAGGAAAACATCGTTGAAGGGAAGTCGGCACACAATGCCGACATGAACCTCGCATGGCAGTTCATTGCCTTTACCAATATTTCTGTATTCCTTACAGGTAAGGCAGGTACAGGTAAGACCACCTTCCTGCGCCGCCTTCACGAACTCACCCCTAAGCGAATGGTTGTGCTTGCACCTACAGGTGTGGCTGCCATCAATGCTCAGGGACAAACCATCCATTCCTTCTTCCAACTGCCCTTCGGACCAAACGTGCCGGGTATGGAGACAGCGGAGTCGAAGCGCTACAGCATGAGCAAGGAGAAGAAGGCACTAATCCGTTCGCTCGACCTGCTCGTCATCGATGAGATATCTATGGTTCGCTGCGACCTTTTGGATGCTGTGGATCGTGAGATGCGCAAATATCGCGACCGCACAAAACCCTTCGGTGGTGTTCAGCTTCTGCTCATAGGCGACCTGCAACAGTTGGCACCCGTAGCGAAGGACGACGAGTGGGCTTTACTCCAGCCATACTACTCCACCCCGTACTTCTTCGGCAGTCGTGCTCTGGCACAGATTCCTTACGTCACGGTAGAACTCAAACACATCTACCGTCAGCAGGATGCGGACTTCATCGACATACTTGCCCATATCCGTACAAATAATGTCACAAGCGAAGTGCTGCAGAAACTCAACCAGCGCTACATAGCCGATTTCACTCCACCCGACGGCGAAGGATGGATTCGTCTCACCACCCATAACAACATGGCAAACAGCTACAACCAGCAGAAACTGGAGCAGCTGAAAGGTGCGGCATACACCTTTACGGCTACGGTTAAGGGCAACTTCCCCGAATTCTCCTATCCTACCGACGAACAGCTGACCGTCAAGGTCGGAGCACAGGTTATGTTCGTGAAAAACGACCCTTCGCCTGTTCATGAATACTACAACGGCAAGATAGGAGTGATAGA
>DEJD01000037.1:696-1774 GCA_002353215.1 Prevotellaceae bacterium UBA2757 | reverse complement strand
TTATCGACGAGGAAACCAAAGAAATACGCGAATCGGTTGACGGCACCTTCACTCAATATCCCCTGCGCCTTGCCTGGGCAATCACCGTGCATAAGAGCCAGGGACTCACATTCGACCATGCAGTCGTAGATATAAACCACAGCTTCGCCCACGGACAGGTGTATGTGGCTCTGAGCCGCTGTCGCACCCTCAAGGGACTCGTGCTGGCAAACCCGCTCAACATGCGTGGAGTGATAACCGACTACAGCGTGAATGCCTACATCGACAAGGAACTGCAGGAGGCACGTTTGTCAGCTGAAAAACTGCCGCAACTCCGTTACGACTACTTCATCTGTCTGCTCGACGAACTCTTCTCGTTCGACCAGCTCATCTGGGACTTCCGAGTGCTCACCCGAGTCGTTGACGAACATCTATACACCATTGTGCCCGACCTTCTGAAAGACATGAAAACGGCTCTGGCAGCCATCGAAAACGACGTAATTCCCGTAGCAAAGAAATTTCAGAAGCAATACCGCCAGATTATCTCCCAGTGCACCAATATATATAAAGATGAGACCCTGCAGCAGCGGCTTTGTGCAGGCAGCACATACTTCAGCGAACAGTTGCAAACTATCCTCGCTTCGTTTCTGGAACAGAAAGCAGTAAACATCTCGAACAAACAGGTGAGCACCCGCTACAACAACGCACTCGATGCCTTTATGCTTTCCCTCAACGTAAAGCTGACAACCCTCACAGCCACCACTGAAGAAGGATTTTCCGTTCGCACCTATCTCGACAGCAAAGCCAAAGCAGCAATCGAAGACTTCAAACCCAAGCAGAGCAAGCGCAAGACGAAAGCTGCCAAGAATGCTGAAGAACATGAAAAGCCCAAGCGCCAGAAGGGAGACTCAGAACGCGAATCGCTCCGTCTGTTCAGCGAAGGCAAATCCATCAAGGAGATTGCCGAACTGCGTAATATCGGTGTCTCAACCATTGAAACCCACCTCAGCCATTTCATTGCCGACGGCACACTCGACATCAACGACTTCGTCAGTCAGCAGCACCAGCGCTTCATTCGTGGAGTACTCCGCGTACAGGA
>DEJD01000037.1:394-650 GCA_002353215.1 Prevotellaceae bacterium UBA2757 | reverse complement strand
GAAATCAAAGCAGTCATTGCAGACATAAACAGAAATTGATTAACTAAGAAAAAATTGTTTCATAGTTAGAGAAATTTTGTTCGTTAGTTAGAGAATATTTGTTCCTTAGTTTAAGAAAATTTGCTCCCTAACTAAGGAAGAAGTTCCCTCGTTGTTGCAAAGGAATAGCAAGGTAGATGTAAGGGAGTAGTAAGGGAGTAGCAAGGGAGTAGTAAGGGAGTAGCAAGGGAGTGGTAAGGGTTGTTCTTCGTCTGTT
>DEJD01000037.1:215-382 GCA_002353215.1 Prevotellaceae bacterium UBA2757 | reverse complement strand
CTTCGTCTTATAGTCGTCTCATCTTTATCTGTACCTTGAAGAAACACATAACAAAGTCAACAAAACCAGTCATTACGGCTCACATTTAACGAGATTACGGCTCACTTTGAGTGAGATTACGGCTCGCTTCGAACGAGATTACGGCTCGTTCTGGTTAAGACTACGTA
>DEJD01000037.1:0-170 GCA_002353215.1 Prevotellaceae bacterium UBA2757 | reverse complement strand
AGTAAATATAGCTTCTTAAAGGCTTTTTAGGGAAGAAAAAAGATGCTTTTGGGGGCTTTTTCAAGCCTACGAAGAATACGGCTAATCAATTTACGGTTGCTTAAACCATTGATTATTGGCATTTTAGGCGATTACATCATGTATTAGGTGTTTCAGTTTCAGTTGTTTCA
>DEJD01000079.1:1400-4011 GCA_002353215.1 Prevotellaceae bacterium UBA2757 | reverse complement strand
CATAACATCATGAAAAATATTCTAGCATTAGCCATTAGTGTAATAGTTGCAATTGCAGCTGCAGCTCAACCTAAAGTATATTTTACAAAAGAAATCAGTCCTGAATCTCTCGTAAAGATTTACAAAGCACTTGGCCGCAAAGCAGAAGGCAGAGTAGCTGTAAAGATTTCAACTGGTGAAGGTGGTAATCAACACTATCTGCGCCCTACCTTCATCCGTCAGTTAGTAGATGAGGTAAACGGCACAATCGTAGAGTGTTGTACTGCTTATGGTGGTACTCGTCAAGACCCCAAGAAACATTGGGAAACTATCCACGAGCACGGTTTCGATTCTATCTTTGCAGTTGATCTAATGGATGAATTCGGAGAAATTCGTATCCCTATCAAAGATAAGAAGCACTTGAAATATGATATCGTAGGTGAGCACCTTGCAAACTACGACTTCATGATTAACCTCGCACACTTCAAGGGACATCAGATGGGTGGATTCGGAGGCGTACTGAAGAATGCCAGCATCGGCGTTGCTTCTACTGCAGGAAAAGCCTACATCCACTCTCACGGAATCACTACCGACTCAAAGGAATGCTGGCAACACACTCAGCCGCAGGATTCTTTCCTCGAGTCTATGGCTGCTGCAGCACAAGCTGTTCATGAGTATTTTGATGGTGGCGACAACATTATTTATATTAATGTAATGAATAACATGTCGGTTGACTGCGACTGCGACGGACATCCTGCAAAACCGGAACTGAAGGATATGGGTATCATGGCATCGCTCGACCCTGTAGCTGTTGACCAGGCTTGTCTTGATATGGTATTCAACCATAAGGCATCTGAAGGTGATGATGAAAAACCACTCATTGCTCGCATCAATCGTCAGCATGGAACATACATCACAGACTATGCTGAAAAGATTAAACTGGGTAGCAAGAAGTACAAACTGATTAACCTCGATAAATAACAGTAAATAACGATATATTAAATAGCCATCAAACCTTTATGAAATGTCTCCTAGTCGCTTCATTTCTCTCTCTGCCATTGTTGCTTTCTGCCCAGCAAGACAGTTTGCAACTGAACGAAGTCGTCGTTACTGGCACCCGAAATGCCATTGATGTTCGGCATTTGCCTTTTACAGTTACTGTAATAGACCGCAAGACACTTACAGAACAAGAGCAACCAAACATTTTGCCAACTCTGATGCAACAGGTGCCTGGTATGATGGTGACAAGTCGTGGAATGATGGGCTATGGTGTTTCAGGAGGTGGCAGCGGAGGCATAAACCTTCGCGGTATCACAGGTGGTAGCGGACAAATGCTCGTTCTCATCGATGGACATCCACAGTATCAGGGAATCTATTCTCACCCCATATCCGACAGCTATCAGACTATGATAGCAGAACGCGTAGAAGTACTTCGCGGACCAGCCTCTGTACTCTATGGCAGTAATGCTATGGGCGGTGTGATAAATATCGTTACACGACAGATGAAGACAGACGGCAGCAAGACTCATTTCAATCTTGGTGCCGGCAGTTGGGGAACCATTCAGGCAGAAGCATCCAATCAGTATCGCAAGGGACGGTTCTCTTCAACAATAGCAGCTCAATATGGCAGAAGCGACAACCATCGTCCTCGCATGGGATTTCAGCAGAATGGTGTCTATGGAAAGATTGCTTACGATCTGTCCGACAATTGGCTCGTATATGCAAATGCTGACATCACTCATTTCAATGCTTCTCATCCTGGAGCTGAAAACAGTCCTCTGTACAATGGCGACCAGTGGATCACCCGAGGTATGGCATCTGCAGCCATTGAGAACAACTATGAACGCACCAGTGGAGGTCTTAGTGTTTACTCCAACTTCGGTAGTCATAAGATAGACGACGGAACGAACAATCCTGCCAACCCTACTCAGCGCTTTTTCCGTTCCAAGGACAACCTCGCAGGTGTTTCTCTCTATCAGAGTGCAACCCTCTTCAAGGGCAATCGTCTCACACTCGGTTTCGACTGGCAACACATATATGGCAATGCCTACTACACATCCAAATTATCAGGTGACGAAGTGGCTACTACAAATAAGCAGAGCGGAAAATCACACAGAAATGAATTTGCCGGATACTTCGACTTCCGTCAGGACATAACCGAATGGTTTACAGCTGATGCAGGACTTCGCATCGACCGCCACAGTGTCACAGGTACAGAACTCATTCCACAGGTAGGTGTTGTATTCCGTCCGCTTCTCAGTGGTGAAATAAAAGCTATGGTAAGCAAAGGATTCCGCAATCCTTCCATGCGCGAAATGTATCTCTACCCACCGTCAAACGAAGAACTGAAACCGGAGCGTCTTATGAACTACGAACTCTCCTGGCGCCATCGTTTCAGTCGTGTCAGCTATGGAGCAAACTTCTTCTTCATCAAGGGCGACAATATGATTCAGACCGTAAACCGCAAGAATATAAACACAGGTGAAATACAGAACTGCGGTATGGAACTCGAACTTGCTTGGCGTATCAGTCAGATCTTCTCGCTCAACACCAACCACAGTTTCCTTCACATGAAGAACAAGATTGTTGCAGCACCTGAATACAAAGGTTATCTGGCCGCAAACTGCAACTA
>DEJD01000079.1:835-1301 GCA_002353215.1 Prevotellaceae bacterium UBA2757 | reverse complement strand
GCATGTAAAACTATGGGTTCGTGGTGAAAACCTCCTGGCACAAAGCTACGAAATCAACCTCGGTTACCCAATGCCCCGCGCTACATTCATGGCAGGAACAAACATAAACTTCTAAACGATAACCTTAACGATAACGATAACCTTAACGATAACAGTAAACAGTAAACTGTAAACAGTAAACTGTAAACTAATTTTCAATTATCAATTGTCAATTATCAATTATCAAAGAAATGCTCAAACTTATCCGTCGAATCTTATCTCTATTCTTTTGGTTGGGCATCACCTTCCTCTTCCTCGACGTATCAGGAATATGTCGTCCATTGTTTTCGTGGATGATGGATCTGCAGTTCTTGCCCAGTTTAATGCGCCTCGACTACACAGTACTTCCGCTACTGCTTCTTGGCACATTGGTTTTAGGTCGCATCTACTGTTCTATCATTTGTCCTGCAGGAGTTTTGCAAGACTT
>DEJD01000079.1:0-776 GCA_002353215.1 Prevotellaceae bacterium UBA2757 | reverse complement strand
AGCGAACCAAAACAATGGTTACGAATAACGGTTCTTGTGCTTTTCATCGTAACAATCATGGCGGGAGTAAATGCCTTAATGGTTCTGATTGCACCTTATAGTGCTTACGGACGAATGGTTATCACTTTGCTTCGTCCACCATATATCATGCTGAACAATATATTGGCAACATGGTCTGAAGCAAATGACAACTACTTGTTTTTCACAGTAGAACAACAGCAGTTACCAGTAATTCTTATATGGATTTCAGCTGTTTCAGCACTTATCCTACTCGTACTCTCCATACATGGTGGTCGCACATATTGTAATACTATCTGTCCTGTTGGAACCATACTTGGATTTCTTTCCAAATATTCGTGGCTTCGTATAAACGTAAACGAAGACAAATGTATCAAGTGCGGACTCTGTGAGAAGAATTGCAAGGCAGCCTGCATCAAAGTGAGCAAAGACGAACCTGTTCATATAGACTACTCCCGCTGTGTGGTATGTGGCAATTGTCAGCAGCTCTGTCCTAAGTCAGCTATCAGATATTCTCATCATGCAAAGACAAAAGCAGAACAACCGGCAAGCGACAACGACACCTCTACCCTCTCCCGTCGTTCATTCCTCTCTATTTCAGCATCACTATTCACGGCTGCTGCTCTGAAAGCAGAAGAAAAGACAACCGACGGCGGATTGGCGATAATAGAAGACAAAGAGATACCAGCTCGT
Organism: Prevotellaceae bacterium UBA2757; assembly: GCA_002353215.1. The sequence goes on along the minus strand of DEJD01000079.1, from coordinate 65 downwards.
TCTACACCTCTTACACCTCCTGGTTCACTCTCTGCTCGCAACCTGCAACAGCATTGTACAGCCTG
>DEJD01000081.1:15693-21227 GCA_002353215.1 Prevotellaceae bacterium UBA2757 | reverse complement strand
ACGGTGTTAGGAGCGCCTTTGACAACTCCGTAGTTGCTTGGTGACTGCACTTCCTTCCAAGCACCATTTGCGTCCTTATAGTAGAGTTTCCAGCTATCTGGAACGCGGCAGCCGCCCCAAGGACCATCATCGAACCAGTAAACAGTTGATGTGCTTACAGTAGCTGGTTCCTTGAAATCGTACTGCAGCCACTCTGTAGAGTTCTTAGCAGGCCACCAGTGAGTGTAAGGAACAGAACGGTCGTCTCCGTCGCTTGGCACGAGGCGGTCGTTGATGGCTGAGAGGGCAGGCAGACGCTTCTTGGAAGCAGATACCTTACTCTCGCTTGCTATGCTGGCTGGCTGTGCAGGGGTAGTAGCACTGAGGTCGATAGGAATCCAGACAGTCATCTTACCGGGACCGCGGTGATTCCACGCATAATAAGGGATGAGAGTGAGTTTCTCGTCCTTGGTGGTAAGACGTCCGGTAGTGTCGAAATTAAGCGTCTGAGCGTCTGTAACAAGCGTTGGAATAGTAGTATTTGCAATGTTTACAGTACCGAAGGTGAACTTAGGTTCCTGATTGAGGAGGACAGAGAGAACATCGCAGGAGTTGTCAGGGAACTCAGCACAATATACGATAGGACCCTTTTCGAGGCTCACACGACCCTTATCAGCTGCTACCTTGCCGTTTGCACGAACTACACGAGGTTCCATATCGAAGTGGATGCTAACCTTATCCTTAGCCTTCCATTTGCGATTGATAACGAAATAACCCTGCTGGAGTTCGCTTTCAACCTTTTCGCCATTAACCTTAACAGAATAGCTTAGATTCTTTCCGTCAACGAAAGTATAGAGATCGCTTGGAACAACTTCGCCACGAACCCATCCTGGGATACGAATCTTAAGAGCAAACTTACCACTACCCTTCTTTATATTAAGAGTGATGTCTCCATCCCAAGGATAGTTTGTTTCCTGTTCAAGAGTAACAGCTTTACCTGCAACCTTTGTAGTAACTGTATTTCCATTGAAAAGGTTAACATAAAGAGCATCATCCTTTACAGCATAGATGTACTGTGGGAGAGAAGGAATGAAACGAGCTGCATTACTTGGACAGCAAGCACAACCGAACCAAGGCTGACGCTGGTGCTGACCCATAGACTGCAGTGGATTAGGATAGAAGAAAGTACCACCATCGATACTGATACCACTGATTACACCATTATAGAGAGTGCGTTCGAGAGCATCATAATACTTAGAATCTCCATGCAGGAGGAAGAGTCGGTAGTTGAGATAAACCTGAGCAATAGCAGCACAAGTCTCGCAGTATGCCGACATATTAGGCAGTTCATAGTTCTTACCGAAAGCCTCTCCGGAAGCAGTAGCCCCTACTCCACCGGTTATGTAATACTTCTTAGAAATGATATTATCCCAGATGCGGTCGATAGCAGCAATGTAGTCCTTATCACCTGTAAGAGCTGCAATATCAGCCATTCCGGCATACATATAACCGGCACGAACAGCATGACCTACAGCTTCATCCTGTTCAATTACAGGCTTATGACTCTGAGAATATTGTTGTTTAATAGTTGTCTTTCCACGTTCATCAAGGAAATACTTAGCCTGTTCAAGATAACGCTTGTCGCCAGTAGCAAGATAGAGTTTTGCAAGACCCATCTCGGCAATCTGGTGTCCTGGAACTACATGAGCCTGACCAGGATTCTTACCTACCTCTTTATATACACAGTCAGCATACTTAATAGCTATATTGAGGAAATTCTTCTTTCCAGTAGCATAATAATGAGCTACGGCAGCCTCGCAGAGGTGTCCGAGATTATAGAATTCATGACTCAAATCCTCTACCTTACTCCAACGTGTAGGACCTTCCCAATTGTGTGGATGTTCTGGATTCATTGTGCGGAAAGTGTTCAGATAACCGTCTGGTTCCTGTCCGCTTGCAATGACAGCAATCACAGAATCGCAATACTTATCAAGACTCTTTCCCTTGAAAGTAGCATTAGGGTAAGTCTGCATCAGATAGCTGGCACCTTCAAGAGTCTTGTAAGGGTCAGTATCATCGAAAGAATAAGCATGCTGATCAATTTCAAACACCTTACTTGGATCCTTTATATGCTGAGCAGCACGAGAGAAATTCTCATATCTGTGTGTTTCTTCACACTTACTGAAAGCCAATGGTATAGTGACATTGCGACTGGCTTCAAGACGTTGTCCCCAGAAAGTGTTCTGACTAACTTTTACACTTGTGAACGGCACCTGAGTAATTGGGTAACCATCCTTGTTGTTTTGGGCATTCGCAGCAATAGTTATGCATGATAATGCCAACAGTGATAATAAACTCTTTTTCATGGTAAAACTTATTTTTCTTCTTTGTTAGCTAGCTTTTCCTTAATTTTTTCGGTGATTTCATCGGATAATTCAGGATTATCTTCAAGAACTTTCTTAGCAGCATCACGACCCTGAGCGAGTTTGTTGTCTCCATAACTGAACCAAGAACCAGACTTCTTAATGATATTCTCATTTACAGCCATATCAAGGATTTCCCCGCTTCGTGAGATACCTTCTCCAAACATAATATCAAACTCAGCCTTACGGAAAGGAGGAGCTACCTTATTTTTAACTACCTTTACCCTAACCTGATTACCGATAATCTCATCACCAGACTTAATAGCAGATATCTTACGAATATCAAGACGAACAGAACTGTAGAACTTCAAGGCATTACCACCAGTTGTAGTTTCTGGGTTACCGAACATAACACCGATCTTCTCACGAAGTTGGTTGATAAAGATACAAACAGTATTTGTCTTTGCAATGGTAGAAGTGAGTTTGCGAAGAGCCTGAGACATGAGTCTTGCATGCAGACCTACTTTGTTATCACCCATATCGCCCTCTATTTCAGCTTTAGGAGTAAGAGCTGCAACAGAGTCAACTACGATGAGATCGATAGCAGAAGAACGAATCAGCTGATCAGCAATTTCAAGAGCCTGTTCTCCGTTATCTGGTTGTGAAACATACAAATCTTCTAGTTTTACTCCAAGTTTTTCAGCATAGAAACTGTCGAAAGCATGTTCTGCATCAATGAAGGCACAAATACCACCTTGTTTCTGACATTCAGCTATAGCATGAATGGTAAGAGTAGTCTTACCTGATGACTCAGGACCATATATCTCTATTATACGTCCTTTGGGATAACCACCTACACCAAGAGCCATATCAAGCCCTATTGAACCGGTAGGGATTACATCTACATTTACTTTTCTCTCGTCTCCAAGTTTCATAATAGAGCCATGACCAAAATTCTTTTCAATCTTGTCCATAGCTGCCTGGAGCGCTTTTAATTTTTCTGCATCTGCCATAATTATATAGTTCTTATTTATTTATCAAATAAAATGAAAATCAGAATTCTAAGTCTCCATCATGAATTTCATGCCAAGGAAGACCCTGTTTGTTGAGTTCATCCATAAACGGATCTGGGTCGAACTCCTCTACATTCCACACACCTGGTCGATTCCAAAGACCTTTCATAAACATAAGAGCTCCTATCATTGCAGGAACACCAGTTGTGTAGGAAACTCCCTGCATACCAGTTTCTTCGTACGCAGCACGATGGCTACAATTGTTATATACATAATATGTATGTTCTTTTCCGTCTTTGAGACCACGGATTCTGCAACCAATACTTGTCTGTCCTTCGTAGTTTTCACCAAGTTCCTGTGGATTTGGAAGAACAGCTTTAAGGAACTGAAGAGGTACAATCTTAACCTTTACAGGTCCGCTTCCATCAGCTGCTTCAGCCTGATATTCTATTTCATCGATGCGAGACATACCAATATTCTGAATAACCTCAAGGTGTTTCAGATACTGTTCTCCAAAGGTCATCCAGAAACGGGCTCTCTTTATAGTAGGAAAATTCTTTACAAGAGATTCTATTTCCTCATGATGGAGAAGATATGATTCCTTCGGACCAATCTCAGGATAATTGAGAGGCTGATGAATTTCGAGTGGTTCTGTCTCAACCCATTTACCATCTTGCCAGTAAAGACCTTTCTGAGTGATTTCACGAATATTTATTTCAGGATTGAAATTTGTGGCAAAAGCCTTGTGATGATCACCGGCATTACAGTCAACTATGTCTAGATACTGAATTTCATCGAAATGATGTTTTGCTGCATAAGCAGTATAAATACTTGTTACACCTGGGTCGAAACCGCATCCAAGGATAGCACACAGGCCAGCCTTTTCAAATCTTTCCTTGAAAGCCCATTGCCATGAATATTCGAAATGGGCTTCGTCCTTTGGTTCGTAGTTGGCTGTATCGAGATAATTCACTCCTGCCTGCAGACAAGCTTCCATGATGGTAAGATCCTGATAAGGCAGAGCCAGATTCATGCAGATATCCGGTTTGAAACTGTTGAAAAGAGCAACCAGTTCTTCTACATTATCAGCATCTACTCGGGCAGTTTTTATACTTCCCTTTGGAACCAAACCTTTACTTTCGATTGCATCAGCCAGAATACGACATTTAGACTCAGTTCTTGAAGCAATCATTATTTCAGTAAAAACATCACTGTTTTGAGCCACTTTATGAGCAGCTACTGAAGCTACACCTCCAGCGCCAATAATTATAACTTTACCCATACATTATTTATTTTGAAGCCAAAGTTACGAGTAAGTGAGCGAAATACAAAATAAATTAATTTATTTTATAATTCTCAATCTTCTTTTCATAATTCACAACTTATCATCAGGTACTTCGATTTGTTTATAAATATATTATTCTTTATTCTTTTTTTTAAAATTCTATGATGATATATATAGGTTGTTGATAGTGTTGATAAGAAAATGTTAAAATTCTTGCATATTAAGTTATCATCATTTGAAATGGTATTTATTATCATACTTATCAACATAAAAAATAATTTTAAAATACTGAAAATCTGTACAAATGTAAAATTTATCAACATGGTGTTTATAAATAGTTATATAATAACTTTTTTGTTCAGAAACCTGTTGAAAAGTTGTAAAAATGAAGTTGAAAAATTCTTGATAAAAAATAATAACTTTTCATTGCTTTACGAAATGAAATTTTACTATCATATTTTATATAGTCGGTTAGTATTTTACTTTATGAAAACTTATCAACATTATCCACAGTTTATCAACATAGTTGTTATAATAACTTTCAACTATGTAATTTTTGCGCTATAGTTATAAAAAAAATTATGCCTTATTAATGATCTCAACCAATGAGTCACTTTCATCACTTACTACTTTTCTGCAAAACATTCTGCCGCTTTCCTTCAGTCGTGGGTAATCGGAGGCATCCAGATGTTTTATGAATCCATGATAGTCAATAAAGTGGAGTGGGGTGAGAGCTGGTAAACCTGGATACTTGTCTGTATGCAGAATAGCATTTTCCCTGAAGGGAGAATTGAAAATGATTGTCTGCAAACACATTTCTGATGGTACAAAACTGTATTTGAAATAATTGCGTAGAGGTTGCTGAGATAGTTTTTCTAAAACCAACTTTGCACA
>DEJD01000081.1:10374-15630 GCA_002353215.1 Prevotellaceae bacterium UBA2757 | reverse complement strand
ATAGGTGCATATGGAGGTTTGTGGCAAAGTGGTTTCATAAACCATCTGGAAGCTACAATAAGTTTATCCTTCCACCACTGAGAACTGCACTTCAGATCACGAAAGAAATGATAGTTAGTATAATAAGGATACTGAAGATGTCCTGCAGTCATGTCGAACCCGGCAATAAACTCTTTATTAGGATTCTCATTAAAGAAACTTACTATCCTTTCCGGATTCCACATAGGGTAGTCGAGTCCGCTCAGACAAACAATGTGACTATAGTCTTTTCCACTATTCAAAACAGCTTTCAGAAGTTCTTCCTGATACAATACCTGACTCCATCCACCCCAGCTAATCCAATATCTGGGAACGAACTGAACCTTGCCAGCAAGAAACTTTTCAAAAGGGGTGATGTCAACTTTTTTGTCAATATGAACATAAAAATCTGCATTGACAGAAAGGCGGTCAACTAACCTGCTTAGATGGTTTGGATCTGTGTAGGCAGATATGATGTAAGCTATTCTTTTCATCAGAAAATCGATTATGAGTGCAAATATAAATAATATTTTGTACATTTGCGCACTATTTGTTATCTAAATGAAAGAGAGGAATAATGCTTTCGACTTATTGTGCGGCATTTGTATCATCAGAATGATTATGTTGCACATCACAGGTGCCTGTGGATTTGCCAATGAGAGCTGGTGGACTCCGATTATGGATTGGAGTTATTATTTCATGTCGTTCTTTTTCTTCAAGGCAGGTTATTTCAACAAGACCATTTCAGGCAGTTCTAAGGAGTTTATCGGCAAGAAAGCTAAACAGTTGCTTGTACCTTATTTTGTGTGGGGACTCATCGGAAATGCAATTTTCTACTTCTTCGTTTACTTCATCCTCGACCCGAAGAATACAGTTTGCAAGTCGCTCACAATCGAACACACATGGGAGTCAAGTATGTTCTACGGCAATCCGCCTACATGGTTCCTCTTTTCATTCTTCATAGCTTATGTGGTAGCTCATCTCATTTCTAAAGTGCCACCACTTCTGCGTATTCCAATACCTGAATCAATGCGTTGGCATCATCATAAAACGGTGATAAATATAAAGTTGCACTGGATGATTCTTGCCTTCCCATTCATCAGTTGGTGGCTTTGGAAAGAAGGAAATCCATTGTGGATGAGTCTTAATAATGTTTTTATCGGAATCTATCTGTTCTACTTAGGTCGCCTGTGGCACTTCCTTATGGAAAAGATGGGCACAAGTGTGACAATTATCCTTTCAGTACTGATGCTGGCAGCGTTTATAGTAATCAATCTTCATTTCGGAGGAAAATATACTATGTCGGAAAACCGCTGGGAAGGTCATGCGTTTGCACTTGTTGTGAATATTACCCTTTCGCTTTGCGGACTTTCAGGTTTGCTGCTTTCAATAAGAATTCCGAGAATACCTGTAATCAACTTCATCGGACAGCATTCAATGGTATTCTTCGTGGCACATTATCCGATAATTCAGTTCTACAAATTGGTTCGTTCAGCAAATGTAAAGTCGCTCAAAGGCAACTGGGACGATTTCACCATACTCACAGTAGTGATTTTCATAATATGTTTCCTTTTGGTTCCATATGTAGAAAAAATTCCTTGGTTGAGTGGCAGGTTTAAGAAAAAAGCCTAACTTTGCTGCCAATCATATTTACACATTATATAATAACCATACAATCCCTGAGAGACAGAATGAATATAGCTATAATTATTGCAGGCGGAGTAGGCAACCGAATGGGACAGGACATACCAAAGCAGTTTATCAATGTGTATGACAAACCTGTGCTCATCTATACCTTGGAGAGTTTTCAACGTCATCCGCAGGTGGATAAAATTGAAGTAGTGTGCCTGGATGGATGGCAGAATGTAGTTCGTTCCTATGCCAACCAGTTTAACATAACCAAGCTGGAATGGATTGTCGATGCCGGCAGCACCACTCAGGAAAGTATTCGTAATGGAGTTTACTATCTGGAGGACAAAGCATCGAAGGATGACAATATAATAATCCATGATGGAATCAGACCTTTGATAGAACCATCTGTGCTGAGTGATGTGATTGAGAAATGTGACAAGTTTGGAAATGGTGTCACCAGTATGCCCTACAACGAACAGATTTTCCTTGTGAATAAGGAGGATGCCAACACAACAACTGAGTATATTCCACGTGAAACACTCCGTCGTGTGGCTACCCCCCAGGCATATAAATTCGGTCTTCTCATCGAAAAGTATCGTGAGGCTTTCGAAAAAGGTATAGGCATAAACGGTTCTTCATACACCAACACCATGATGGTGCTCTTGGGAGAACGACTACACTTTGCAGCTGGTTCCGACAAAAATATAAAACTCACTACTAAGGACGACCTTGAGTTGTTCAAATGTTACCTGAAAATGGATAAGGACAGTTGGTTGAAATAAAATGAATAAATCAAATCCGCTCTACAAAGAAGACATCAACTATATACTCTCCACAAAGGGTATTGACCAGTTGAAGGGAAAGACAGTTCTTATCACAGGTGCCACAGGTCTTTTGGGTATGTGTATGATTGATGCCCTGATGACTCTGGGTGAGGTGAATGTTATTGCTGTAGGCAGAAATAAAGAAAAGGCAAAAGAACGACTTGGAGAATACTACAACTCTCCACATTTTACCTTCCTGCAGCAGGATGTGTGTCAGCCTTTCCCTTCTTCCTTAAAGGTTGATTATATAATTCCACTTGCCAGTAATACCCATCCGAAAGCTTATTCGCAGTTTCCTGTAGAGACAGTTCTGACAAATGTGAAAGGAGCAGAAAATGCACTTGAGTTGGCTTTAGAATGTGGAGCCACTTTGCTTTATCCGTCCAGTGTGGAGGTATATGGAAATGCTCGTGGAGAGGACATTTTTACAGAAGACTATACAGGTAATCTGAATCTGTTGAACAGTCGTGCCTGTTATCCTGAATCGAAACGAGTGTGCGAGGCTTTGTGTCAGTCCTATATAAGTGAGAAGGGAGCTGATGTGAAAATAGTGCGACTGAGTCGTATATTCGGTCCTTCGATGTTGTTGAGCGACACAAAAGCATCTTCTCAGTTTATCCTCAAGGCTGTTGCCGGCGAGGACATTGTTCTGAAGAGCAAAGGCAACCAGTTTTTCTCCTACACCTATGTGGCTGATGCAGTAGCTGCAATGCTTTATGTAATGCTGAACGGAGCAGTTGGTGTGCCATATAACATATCTGCTGAGGCTTGCAATGTGCATCTGAGGGATTTTGCAGAGTTGTGTGCCAAAGCAGTAGGCAAAAAGGTAATCTTCGATTTGCCCGATGAAGTTGAACAGAAAGGTTTTTCGATTGCTGTGAATGCCATACTCGACAACAGACAATTGCTTGCAGCAGGATGGAATCCGCACTATGACATGACCAATGCTGTGGAGAGGACCATAAATATATTGTGTTCGTAAAAAAGTGGATAAAATGGAAAACAGTTATCTTTCTGAATATGTAAAACAGAACCTGAGAGCTTGTCAGCTGAAACAGTTGGGCATCTTAGAAGAGATAGACAGAATCTGCAAGAAGTACGACATAGAATACTGGCTCGATGGAGGTTCCATATTGGGAGCTGTTCGTCACGGGGGTTTCATTCCTTGGGATGATGACATAGATGTGGCTATGCGACTCGAGGAGATGGAGAAGTTTATCAAGGTGGCACCCAAGGAACTGCCCGATAATCTGTTTCTGCAAACTCCGGAAACCGATCCTCATTGTAAGGAACCGATCGTGAAGGTTCGTGACATGAATTCACTTTACATAGAAGCTTCCGATATGTTCAACACCGATTATCAGAAAGGTCTCTTCGTAGATATCTTCCCATTCATCGACTATCCTACAGCATCACGCCACTGGATTAAGAAGATTTCACGAGGCATATCCGTAAGCTACAGCATCTTGCACGGACAACACTACTATTCTCTGCGCTCCTTCTGCGAATTTTTCTATTTTGGAGCAAAGTATATGGTGCTGCAAGGACTGTGGAAATTCCTGTGTTCTACCCGAAAATGTGATACATACATATCCAACATACTGATAAATAACGGATATGGCATCATGCACCGAAAGGATAGCATTTTCCCGGTAGGGGAGATACAATTCGAGGGAAAGACGTTCTCTGCCCCTTGCAATCCTGATGCCTATCTGAAGGATTTATATAGGGATTATATGACGATTCCACCAGAGGAAAAACGAAAGATTCATGCTATCTTCGTAAAACCGGAACTGATAAAAAAGGGTAGGGAAGACTAAACAACAAAAAACTATTATATGCCAGTAACACTAAAAGACAAAGCTGCAAAAGGATTGTTTTGGTCTGCTTTCAATAGTGGCACCATACAACTGCTGAATGCTGTTTTCGGAATTATACTGGCAAGACGGCTTACTCAGGACGACTATGGACTCATAGGCATGCTGATGATATTTGCTCTCGTTGCCAATTCATTGCAAGATAGCGGATTCGTCACTGCTCTCACCAATCGTCGCGATGCCACACACAGAGATTTCAATTCGGTCTTCTGGTTTAATGTGGTTGTGAGTTTCATGATGTATGTCCTCTTCTTCTTTTTAGCTCCGCTGATTGCTGCATTCTACAACGAACCACTGCTGACTCCGCTTTCCCGCTACTATTTCCTTGGTTTCTTCATAGCTTCGTTTAGCATTGTGCCCAGAGCCATTCTCTTCCGACAGATTAGGCAGAAACCCTTAGCCATTATCGGGGTTGTGGCTCTGCTGGTTTCCGGAACAGTCGGTATCGTTATGGCTTACAACGATATGGCATACTGGGGACTTGCCACCCAAACCATACTTTTCAACCTGACTGTTTCTGTGCTGAGTTGGATAGTCAGTGGTTGGCGTCCATCTCTTACCGTTACTTTCCAACCTATCAGAGAGATGTTTGGTTTCTCCAGTAAGATGCTAATAACTAATATCTTCAACCAGATAAATAATAATATCTTCGCTTTGGTAATCGGAAAACTATACACCAAAACGGAGGTAGGACTTTATAGCCAGGCAAATAAATGGAACATGATGGGGGCACAAACCATTATCGGTATGGTTCAGGGTATAGCACAACCTACATTCGTACAGGTGGGCGACGACAAAGACAGACTCTGTCACTCATTCAGCAAGATGCTCCGATTCACCTGTTTTGTCAGTTTTCCAGTTATGTTCGGACTCTCGCTCATAGCTCCGGAATTCATAGTTATACT
>DEJD01000081.1:7512-10270 GCA_002353215.1 Prevotellaceae bacterium UBA2757 | reverse complement strand
AAGTCTAATATATATATGTGGAACATAATCTGTCAGGGTCTTGTTATGCTGGCATCAATAATTACTATCCATTACCTGGCAGGAAACGTAAGGGATATGGTAATCGTTTATGCCTGTATCCTTGCTCTATGGGTATTAGTATGGCAGTATTTTGTGTGGAGAGAGATTGGTTTCCATCTGTTGCAAGCCCTGAAAGACATTCTGCCGTTCGGTTTTTTGGCAGCAGCAACAATGATTGCCACATATTTCATAACTGACAGCATTCAGAATATATACTGGCTCCTGATAAGCAGAATTCTTCTGGCTATGGTGATATACTTAGCTGTGTTGTGGATGTTGAAAGCAAAGATTCTGCGAGAGAGCATCATTTATATCTTTAAACGAAAATTATAGACTTTATGGCAAAGCGAAATGTAGCAGTTGTCTTGGCTGGAGGCAAAGGAAGCAGAATGGGAACCGATATACCCAAACAGTTTTTCGAGATAAACGGAAAGACTGTGTTGGAGTATTCTGTTGAGGCTTTTGACAGTAATCCGTCAATCGACGAAGTGGTTATAGTGTCGCACAAAGACTATATAGATAAGGTAAAGGCTTTGGTTAGCAAGAATAACTATAAGAAGGTTGCTCATGTGCTGGAGGGAGGTAAGGAACGCTATGACAGCAGTTTGGCAGCTGTTAGGAAATATGCTGCGGAGGATGTGATTCTGATACTTCATGATGCTGCTCGTCCACTTGTGTCGAAACGCATCATAGATGACGTGATTTCCACGATGAAATCGGCAAAAGCATGTGGAGTAGCTATTGCCTCAACCGACACTATTCTGGTATGTAATGATGGTGTGCTAAGTAGTGTGCCGGATCGCAAAACCATGTATCGGGCACAGACTCCCCAAGCCTTTGATATCGAAGTGATTCGTTCCGCCTATGAGATAGGTCTGAAAGATCCTGATTTCGCTGCTACAGACGATTGTGGGGTAGTTTTGAAATACCGTCCTGACATACCTATAAGGATTGTCGATGGTGAGGATTCAAACCTGAAGGTAACATACAGGGATGACCTCAGAATGGTTGAGTTGTATTTGAATAACTGAAATAATTGAAATTGAAACAATATGAAAATAGCTGTAGCCATTCCCACATATAATCGGAAAGAAGTATTGGTGAAATGTCTGGAAGCTGTAGCAAGACAGACATTAAAACCTGAATGTATCTATGTGGTGGATAATCATTCTACCGATGGGACACCTGAGTTGTTGCATTCTCTTAATTACGACAAGGAGATTAACGGTGTGAGGGTATGTTATAATTATCTGCCTGAGAATGGTGGTGGGGCTATGGGTTTTTCACTGGGTATGGAAAGAGCCTTGAAGGACGGTGGATACGATGCTTTTTGGATGCTGGACGACGATGGATTGCCTGCTGAGGATTGTTTGGAAATCCTCTCAAGGTATGTTCGACAGTATGGTTATGTGTCTCCTGTTCTGATGGATATCAATAATCCGGAAAAACTTAACGGAGTTTGCAAGGGCAGTTATAATCCTGAAGTGTTACGGGAAGCATATGGTGGAGGCGAACTGATGCCAAGATACTGCAATCCGTTCAATGGTGGACTGTTCTCGATAGAGGCTGTGAAAAAGGTAGGAATACCAAAACGCGAACTCTTCATCTATGGCGACGAGATGAATTACGATATGAGGATGACTGAAGCAGGATTTCCTTCCTACGGAGTTTTCAGTGCCCGACACTTACATCCTGTCATGCAAGATACTGATGTACACTTTCTGGTACTGGGTCATTTCAAACCTGTCAAGTGGAAGATGTACTGCATGAGTCGCAACAAGGTGTATAACAAGAAAATACAAAAGAGAAGTGCAATTAAGAAGACTTTGGTTCTTGCATATTATTATCTGATTAGCGAGGCATATCTGTTGCTTTTCCAGCGTTCTTGGGGATGGATGAAACTGTTCCATAAAGCATTCTCCGACGGACTTAACGAACGCTGGGGTGGGGAACGGGAATACATGCAAACAAAATAATTTTGTACTTTTTAACCTTCTCTTAGACACAAAGTTCATTTATATCCTTACCTTTGCACCTTAAATTGTACAACCTTTACACATAGTGTAAAAAACAAATCGGATTATGAAAATACTGATAGTCAACGGTCCTAACCTGAATTTGCTGGGAAAACGCGAACCCGGTATCTATGGTGCAAGGGGATTTGAAGATTATTATGCTGAGTTGAAACAGCGCTATCCTGATGTAGAATTCGACTATTTCCAGTCGAATGTCGAAGGCGAACTCATCAACAAACTCCACGAGGTCGGTTTTTCGTGGGATGGTATAATACTGAATGCCGGAGCATATACTCATACAAGTGTGGCTCTGCAGGATGCTATTCGTGGTATCAATACCCCTGTAATCGAAGTGCATATTTCGAATGTGCATCAGAGAGAGGAATTCCGACATCACTCTATGATCAGTTGTGCATGTATTGGTGTGATTTGCGGATTCGGCTTAGACAGTTACCGACTTGCTGTTGAGGCTTTCCTGGCAAAAAACAAATAAGGGATGCGCGAGGATATTCTGATTTCCGACTTTGTAGATTTCCAGGACGAACTGGACGACTACATCAAAAACCATATCGACCCGGAAGGGGAGTATCTGCACAAGCTTTACAGAGCTACTAACTTGCATCTGCTTTATAGTCGAATGGCGAGCGGACATGTGCAGGGCAGAATACTGAAGATGCTTGTCG
>DEJD01000081.1:4179-7468 GCA_002353215.1 Prevotellaceae bacterium UBA2757 | reverse complement strand
TGTGTATCGCAGAGGGTTTACCAGAAGGTGGTCATCTGCATACAATCGAGATAAACGACGAACAGGAAGATTTCACCCGTCCCTGGTTTGAAAACTCTGAATATGCCGACAAGATAACAATGCATATTGGCGATGCCTTGGAGATTGTGCCAAAGATGGGACTTATGTTCGATATGGCATTTATCGATGCCGACAAAAGGAAGTACAAAGAGTACTACGAAATGGTGCTGAACCACCTGAATCCGGAAGGATATATACTTGTTGACAACACTCTTTGGGACGGACATGTGCTCAACAAAGAACATGCTGATCCGCAGACGGCAAGCATACAGGAATTTAATGATTTCGTAGCTCAAGACTCACGAGTGGAAAAGGTAATACTGCCGTTAAGAGACGGTTTGACTATTATACACAAAAAGAAATAGATATGGATACAAACAGACAAAATAAGATTGCAAGACTGATACAGAAGGATCTTTCTACGATTTTCCAGAAACAGACACGCCAGACGCGTGGAATCCTCGTATCGGTCAGTGTGGTCAGGGTAAGTCCCGACCTGAGTGTTGCTAAGGCATACCTGAGTATCTTCCCATCGGAAAGGGCTCAGGAGATACTTGATAATATAAATGCTCATGTCAGCGAAATCCGTTACGAACTGGGAACACTGGAAAGATTTCAGTTGAGAATTATTCCGGAACTGAAGTTCTTCATCGACGATTCGCTCGATTATGTAGAAAATATTGACAAACTGCTGAAGGGAGAGAAGTAAAGTTGGCATTTCCGTTTTATATAGCAAAGAGATACCTCTTCTCGAAGAAGTCGCATACCGCAATCAACATCATCAGTGGGGTGAGTGTTTGCGGAGTTGCAATTGCAACGGCTGCTTTGGTATGTATCCTCAGTGTGTTCAACGGTTTCCAAGACATGGTTGCAAACCTGTTTACAGCCTTCGACCCCGAACTGAAATTAATACCTGTAGAGGGGAAATACATTGCAGCAGATGATGAGGTGCTGAATACTCTCCGCAAGAACGGAAACATAGCCGTTTATACTGAAGTAGTGGAAGATAATGCCTTGCTGATTGCCAACAACCGCCAGGTGATGGTTACTATCAAGGGAGTGGATGATAATTTTGCGGAACTGACTGATATAAATGATATCCTCTATGGCGATGGAGCATTCGAACTACATGCCGATGTGCTGGATTATGGAGTAGCCGGAGTGGGGGTGTTGCAGCAATTGGGATTGCCTGTAGATTTCATGCAACCTATTGAAGTATATGCACCACGTGGAGAGGAGAGGATAGATATGACCGACCCAAGCGAGAGTTTCAATATAGAAGAGTTGTACTCGCCTAATGTGGGTTTTATGGTGAAGCAGAATAAGTATGACGGCAAGTATGTGCTGACAAATATAAACTTTGCCCGACGCCTGTTTGAAAAGGAGGGGATGGTTACAGCTGTAGAACTGAAACTGAAAAAGGGTGTAAGTCTTTCATCGGTAAAATCGCAAATAACGAAGTTGGTTGGCGATAAATTCAAGGTACTCGACAGATACGAGCAACAGGAAAGCACATTTCAGATTATGAAAATAGAGAAGTTGATTTCCTATATCTTCCTGACCTTTATCCTTATGGTAGCCTGCTTCAACATAATCGGTTCGCTGTCTATGCTGATTATCGATAAAAAAGAAGATGCTCTGATAATGCGGAATATAGGTGCCGACAATAAACAGATAAGAAACATCTTTATGCTTGAAGGCAGGATGATTTCACTCATAGGTGCCGTTGCAGGAATAGTCATAGGTCTTACCCTTTGTCTCGTTCAGCAATATTATGGCATAGTACGATTCGGAGACCAGGAAGGGGCATACATCATCGATGCCTATCCCGTCAGCGTTAGAGCGTGGGACATAGTGTTGGTTTTCATAACCGTGATAGTCGTAGGTTTCATCTCTGTGTGGTATCCTGTTCGTACAATGACTCAAGAAGTGATAGATAATTAACATATTTACGTTTAACTAATTAAAAAACAACAATGAAGAAGAACATTTATCTTGTGCTAAGTGCAGCTGTATCAGTTGTATTAGCTGGCTGTAGTGGTTTTGGTAAAATCACAAGTGAGAATTTCAATGTAACTCCAACTCCATTGGAGTATGTTGGCGGTGAAGTTCCAGCAACCATCAGTGCTAACATTCCTGCTAAGTTCATGCCTAAGAAAGGTGTAGTTACCTGCACACCGGTACTGAAGTGGGAAGGTGGTCAGGCAACAGCTGCCAGCAAGACATTCCAGGGTGAGAAAGTTGAGGCTAACAACACTGTTATCTCTTACAAGAATGGTGGCACAGCTACTATGAAGGTGTCTTTCCCTTACCAGGACGAAATGGCTAAGAGCACCCTGTACATGCAGTTTGCTGCAAAGAAGGGAAACAAGGAAGTAAAGATTCCTGAGGTAAAGATTGGTTATGGAGTAATTGCTACTGCTGCTCTTATTAGTGAGGCAGCTCGTACAAGTGGCCGTTCTGTAGCTCCAGACAAGTTCCAGCGCGTCATCAGCCAGAAGCAGGAAGCTGCTGTTAAGTTCCTTATCAATCAGGCAAATCTGCGTGGCAGCGAACTGAATAGCGCTAATGTAAAGGATTTCATCGCAAAGATGAAGGAAATCAAACAGGATCAGAAGGGTCTTGCAATCAAGAATGTAGAGGTTAGTGCTTATGCATCACCAGATGGAAAGTACGATCTCAACGAGAAGTTGGCTGAAAAGCGTGGTGAGGTTTCTGAACAGTATGTAAACAAGCAGCTCAAGGCACAGAAGCTCTCTACAAACGTAGATACTAAATATACAGCTGAAGACTGGGACGGTTTCAAGGAATTAGTATCACAGTCAAATCTGCAGGATAAGGAAGTGATTCTGCGAGTTCTCTCTATGTATCAGGATCCGGAACAGAGAGAGACTGAAATCAGAAATATCGCTACTGTATATAAGGAACTCGCTGACGCCGTTCTGCCAGAACTCCGTCGTTCACGTCTCACTATCAACTACGATGTAATCGGTCGTAGCGATGAGGAAATCGTACAGCAGTGCAAGGATGATGCTACAAAGCTGAGTGTTGAGGAAATCCTCTATGCCGGTAACACAATTGCTCAGACAGATGCTGAGAAGGCTGCTTACTACCAGAAGGCAAAGGAATTGTATCCAAGCGACTATCGTGCATACAACAACCTTGGTGTACTTCAGATGAAGGAGGGTAATGTAGATAAGGCTGACGAATATTATCAGCAGGCTCTTGC
>DEJD01000081.1:694-4173 GCA_002353215.1 Prevotellaceae bacterium UBA2757 | reverse complement strand
CAGGATCCAAATGCTCCGGAACCAAATGCAAACATGAGTACTATCGCACTTATCAACGGCGACTTCAAGTCTGCTGAATTATATGCTGCTAAGGGCGTAAATGCTCCATCGGCTGACGATAACCTCGGAAATCTCTATGTTGCTCAGGGTAAGTACGACCAGGCTGCTGCAAAACTGGGTAAGTCTGCAAACAACAGTGCAGCTCTGGCTCAGATTCTTGCAAAGGACTACAGTTCTGCAACACAGACTCTCAATGCCATTAAGAATCCGGATGCTCTCACATTCTACCTGAAGGCTATCGTAGCTGCACGTCAGAACGAAGAAGCTGCTATCCTTACTAATCTGAAGCAGTCTATTCAGAAAGACAGCACTTACCGTCAGAAGGCTCTCAACGATTGCGAGTTCTATAGCTTCCCTAACATCACAAAGGTACTTTGATAAAGTCTTTCATATATTCATTAGCCACTATGACCACACTCTTACTTATGGGGTGTGGCCATAGTGGTAATGGTTTTACTATCGAAGGTGAATTCGATGGCATGAAATCGGGCGAACTTTTCATCTATTCGCCTTACAACCCCAATGCCACACTCGATACACTGAAGATAGCAGACAGCCGTTTTGAATATAGAGGGGAGGTCTATGACACCATTCCATATATCATCCTGTTTCCCAATGCAGTAGAACAGGTGGTATTTGTCAGTCCCGGTACGACGATTGAGTACAGTGCTGCTACCAACGACTTGAAAAACTACAAGGTAGAGGGTTCGGAGGAAAACGAGCTTATGATGCAGTTCCGACAGGATATCTCAGAAGTGAAGGAATCCGAGGTTCCCAATGTTGCAAAGCAATACATATTGGATAATCCACAGTCTGCTGTAGCCTTGTATCTGTTCGATAAGTATTTCCTGCAAAACAGTACTCCCAATTATGCTGACGTGAAACAACTCGTTAGTGTTCTTCGTCCGCATAATCCAACGAGTCTTCTGCTTTATTCTGCCGATGCAGCACTCGACAATGCCGGTGCCCTGGCAGAAGGAAAGAAACTGAAGAATATCGAACTGACAAATCCGAAGAAAGTGAAGCGGAAGTTATGGAGCGGCACAGACAACACAGACTATACTGTGGTTATGTTCTGGGCTTCATGGCAGCGAAACAGTTATGACCTGATGTATAAGATTCGCAACTTTCAAAGGGAATACGGTGAGATTGTTCGTTTTGTAGCTATCTCACTCGATAATCAGCGATACAGATGGGAAGACCTGGTGCGCCGCGATTCCCTTGTTATTGAGCATTATTGTGATGGGTTGGCATGGGCGTCGCCTATAGTAAACGAATTGGCATTGGAGACAATACCTCTTTATTTATTGGTGGATAAGAAGCACAACATCACATATCGGGCTGATGATTTGGAAAAGATTAAAGAAAAACTGAAAAAACAATTACACTAAAATCACATATACAATGAATACATTAGAAAAAATATTTGCTGAGAAGTTGCTGAATATTAAGGCAATCAAGTTGCAACCTGAAAATCCCTTCACATGGGCAAGCGGATGGAAGTCACCTTTTTATTGTGATAATCGCAAGACTCTTTCTTTCACCGACTTGCGTACATTCGTAAAGACAGAGTTGGCTCGCTTGTTGGTTGAGAATTTCCCCGATGTAGATGCCGTAGCCGGTGTTGCTACAGGTGCTATTCCTCAGGGTGCTTTGGTAGCCGACCTCCTGAATAAGCCATTTGTATATGTAAGAAGCAAACCAAAGGATCATGGATTGGAGAATCTTATCGAAGGCGAACTCGCTCCAGGTTCAAAGGTTGTTGTCATCGAAGACCTCATCTCAACTGGCGGTTCTTCGTTGAAGGCTGTTGAGGCTATCCGTAAGAGTGGTAGCGAGGTGGTTGGTATGATTGCAAGTTACACCTACGGATTCCCTATCGCCGAACAGGCATTCAAAGATGCAAATGTGCGTTTGCTGACTCTTACTAACTACGAGGCTGTGCTTGAGGTTGCCCTCGAGAGCGGTTACATCACAAAGGATCAGGTTCCAATGCTCAACGAGTGGCGCCGCGACCCTGCAAACTGGAAAAAATAATTGAGAAAATACATATCATGGCAAGATACGAAAGTTCAATAAAACAGATACCGTTTCCTGTAGAAAATGTCTATACAAAACTGTCAGACCTTAACAATCTGCAGGTGATAAAAGAACGCATCAACGATCCTCTCATCCAGCAGCAGATACCGGATGACAAACGTGATCAGATACGCGATGTCATCGATAAAATGGAGTTTACCGCTGATAGTGTTTCGTGCGATGCAGGAATGGTAGGCACTGTTTCTGTAGAGATAGTGGAACGCGAGGAAAACAAATGTGTGAAGTTCCAGTCGATGAGTTCGCCTGTTGCTTTCACATGCTGGGCTCAGGTGTTGCCTACATCGGATAATAGCAGCAAGATGAAACTCACCATTGATGCTGATCTGAATTTCTTCATGAAGCAGATGCTCGACAAACCATTGAAGAATGGCATAGAGAAGATGGCAGATATGCTTGCAATGATACCATATAATTAAGACTACGATTATGGCAGAAAAACTTTGGACGAAGAACGTTAATATGACTGCTGAGATAGAGAAGTTCACTGTCGGTCGCGACCGTGAGATGGACCTTTATCTGGCAAAGTACGATGTTCTCGGTTCGATGGCTCATATAACCATGCTTGAGAGCATCAATCTGCTCACCAAGGATGAATTGGATGTGCTCCTTAAGGAGTTAAAACTTATATATGAGCAGGCAGAACGAGGCGAATTTGTGATAGAGGAGGGCGTAGAGGATGTGCACAGTCAGGTGGAACTGATGCTTACCCGTAAGTTGGGCGATGTAGGTAAGAAGATCCATTCCGGCCGTTCCCGCAACGACCAGGTGCTGGTTGACCTCAAGTTGTTTATCCGCGATCAGATTCGCGAGATTGCAGAGTTGGTCAAGCAACTGTTCGACGAACTGATTATCCAGTCAAACCGTCATAAGGATGTCCTGATGCCCGGTTATACCCATCTGCAGGTTGCTATGCCATCCAGTTTCGGACTTTGGTTCGGTGCCTATGCAGAGAGTCTGGTTGATGACATGCAGTATCTGTTGGCTGCATGGCGCATAACTAACCGCAACCCACTTGGTTCTGCTGCAGGTTATGGCAGCAGTTTTCCGTTGAACCGTCAGATGACAACCGACCTGCTGGGCTTCGACTCGATGGATTATAATGTGGTCTATGCACAGATGGGACGTGGAAAGACAGAACGCAATGTAGCATTTTCTATGGCATCTATTGCCGGAACTCTTGCAAAACTGGCGTTTGATGCCTGTATGTTCAATTCGCAGAACTTTGCCTTCGTGAAGTTACCTGCCGACTGCACCACAGGTTCTTCAATCATGCCGCATAAGAAGAATCCCGACGTCTTCGAACTCACCCGTGCGAAATG
>DEJD01000081.1:0-574 GCA_002353215.1 Prevotellaceae bacterium UBA2757 | reverse complement strand
TACATACATCATAAGGAAGATGGAAGTGAACGACCATATCCTTGACAACCCGATTTACGACCCTATCTTCTCTGTTGAAACCGTCAACCAACTCGCTGCTTCAGGCATGCCGTTCCGCGATGCATACAAGAAGGTAGGACTCGATATAGAAGCTGGAAATTTCAAACCGAACAAGAATCTTCACCATACTCACGAGGGTTCGCTCGGCAATCTTTGCAACGACAAGATTCAGGCACTCATGGAGAGCACCCTCTCCCAGTTTGATTTCCACAACATGCAACAGGCAATCCAAACTCTCCTAAAAGTCTAGGGTCTAGAGTCAAGGGTCTTCATTTTCATTTTTAATTTTTCATTTTTAATTTTTAATTTCTCTAACCTCTAACCACTAACCTATAACCTATATATGCTCTACAAATATTGCGGACATAGTGGAGTTCAACTCCCGCTTCTTTCCCTCGGACTCTGGCACAACTTCGGGTCTGTGGATAACTTCGACACAGCCTCCCAGATGATTCTGCATGCCTTCGATAAGGGCATATGCCATTTCGACCTTGCCAACAACTACGGTCCCGAA
>DEJD01000094.1:9167-9805 GCA_002353215.1 Prevotellaceae bacterium UBA2757 | reverse complement strand
GAAGGAGTGGGGCGGAGGGGAAACATGTGTTTCCTCTCCGTATATGGTTACAACTCGTCGGATGTGTATCCTTCTGGAAGACGGCGGCAATTGTAGCTTGAAGCCATAATCTCGCCATATGCTCCTGCTGAGAGAAGGGCGATGAGGTCGCCGCGACTCACAGAATTGAGTTGTATGTCTTTATCGAAAACATCCGATGACTCGCAGATAGGTCCGACGAGGTCGTATGTCTGTTCTGCTCCGTTGCTTGTCAGATTCACTGCTTTGTGATGAGCATCATAAAGGGCTGGACGTATGAGGTCTGTCATACCAGCATCTACAATTGCAAACTGCTTACGGGTTGCTTGTTTTACGAAATTTACTTTAGTAATAAGCATTCCGCATTGAGCCACGACAGAACGTCCGAGTTCGAAATGAACTGACTGTCCGGGGCGCAGGTGAAGATATCGGTTGTATGTAGCAAAGTAGTCGCGGAAGTTTGGTATCGGATTTGCCTCAGGGTTGTTATAATCGATACCTAATCCACCTCCTACATTAATAATCTGACAGTAGAATCCACGTGCTTCGAGTCTGTCCTGCAGTTCGTTGATTCGACGTGAAAGTGCTACAAAGTCGTCCATTTCCAATATCTGAGAACC
>DEJD01000094.1:0-9073 GCA_002353215.1 Prevotellaceae bacterium UBA2757 | reverse complement strand
TCTGCAAGTCCGGTAGTTATGTTGGCATGGGTATGTGCTCCTACGTCAGGATTTATGCGGAAACAAACGTTTGCTTTCTTTCCCTTCTGTATAGCAATCTGATTGATAATCTGGAGTTCTGGTATGCTTTCTACATTAAAACAGAAGATACCCTTGTCGATACCCAGTTCTATTTCCCAGTCACTTTTTCCCACACCGGCAAATACTATTTTGTCAGCAGGGAAACCTGCCTTTAGTACTTGTTCTATTTCACCTCCACTTACACAGTCAATTCCAAGTCCTGATTCGTTTATTACACGCAGCACCTTCAGGTTGGCATTAGCCTTTACGGCATAGTGCACATGATAGCCTGGGTATTTGCCAGCTTCTTCGTTGATAATCTGCAGAGTCTGGCGAAGCAAATCCGTATCGTAATAATAGAACGGAGTGCGCAGAGTGCGGAATTTATCTATGGGGAGTTTACTTAGCATACTATTTAATTGATAATTGACAATTGATAATTGACAATTTATTTATTGTTGAACAGATGATCAGAGAGTGACTGGAGAGCCTTCTTCTTGTCTGATTCGTGAATGAGGAACGAGATGTTGTGGTTGCTGCCACCATAGCTGATCATGCGTACTGGAATGTCAGCAAGTGCGTTAGTTGCCTGAGCTTCGAAACCTACATTTTCAGGGTCAAGGTCACCGACTACACAGATGATACACATATCCTTATCTACTTCTACATGTCCGAATTTCTTCAGTTCGTCAACGATTGCACTCAGGTGGCTTGTGTTGTCGATAGATACACTTACACCTACCTCTGCAGTACAAACCATGTCGATGCTGGTCTTGTACGACTCGAAGATATCGAATACCTTACGAAGGAATCCGTAAGCCAAAAGCATACGGCTTGATGTGATACGGATAGCAGTGATGTTATCTTTTGCTGCAACTGCCTTTATCTTGTTTTTCTCTGTTTCATTGCTGATGACTGTACCAGGAGCCTCCGGAGCCATTGTGTTGAGCAGTTTTACAGGTATTCCTGCAAACTTAGCCGGCTGCACACAAGTAGGGTGGAGGATCTTTGCTCCGAAGTATGCCAACTCAGCTGCTTCTTCGAAGTGAAGATGACCGATTGGTGATGTCTTGTCAACGAATCGTGGGTCGTTATTGTGCATACCGTCTATATCGGTCCAAATCTGAATTTCCGAAGCACCGATAGCTGCACCTATGAGTGATGCTGTATAGTCGGAACCGCCTCGCTGCAGATTGTCAACTTCACCATAAGCATTGCGGCAGATGAAACCTTGAGTGATGTAAATCTCTTTGTCAGGATTTTCTTCCAACTGCACCTTCAGTTTCTTGCTGATGTACTCCAAGTCAGGTTCGCCGTTTTTGTCTGTACGCATAAATTCGAGCGCAGGAATAAGACATGAGTTGTAGCCCTGTTCTGCCATGTAGTTTGCAACCATGTTGGTAGAGATAATTTCGCCCTGACCAACGATAATTTTCTCTTCGAACATAGTGAAGATTCCTTTTGCAAACGAACGCAGATAGTCGAACTCTTGCTTGATGAAGTCAAGTGTTATAGTCTTATATTCGTCTGTTGTATATAATTCTGAGATGTGCTTTTTGTATTTCTTCTCCATCGAGTTGATAACTTCGTATGCACCCTCCGGATTTTTCTTGTAGAGGTAGTCACAGATTTCCAACAGGGAGTTGGTTGTTCCTGACATAGCAGAGAGAACAACGATTTTCTGTTCGCCGTCTGAAATCAGTTTTACTACATCTTTCATTCTTTGTGGGGTACCTACGGATGTACCACCAAATTTTAGAACCTTCATTGTATTGTTGTTTTTTATTGTTTGCTTAATAATAGATTATGTGAAACTAATGATTATTGAGATTAAAGGAACTCATTAGCCAAATCTGCCCATCCCTGAGCATCGTCTTCGTCGGCAGCTTTGCGTTCAGATTCTATTGCTTCTGAGTCGTTGGTGATTTCTATAATTGAGGAATTCTTGCAGTGAAACACACGTCCCGGATATTCCTCGAGGAGTGACAGGTTGTGAGTAATCATCAGAACCGACGAACCAACAGAACAGATGTTTCGGAGCAGTTCTGTAATGAGTTTTCCGGTTTCTGTATCAAGATTTCCTGTCGGTTCATCAGCAAGAATCAGTTTGGGGCTGTTGAGTATTGCTCTTGCAATAGCTATACGTTGCTGTTCGCCTCCGGAGAGTTCGTTTGGCATCTTGTCTGCCTTGTCGGACATCTCCACAAGTTGAAGCACCTCATTGATTCGCTGAGTTATGTCTTTGGGATTCTTCCATCCTGTTGCACGAAGAACGAATCGCAGATTTTCTGCTACAGTGCGGTCAGTGAGCAGTTGGAAGTCCTGGAAAATGATACCCAGTTTACGTCTTAGGTCGGGCAGTTTGTTTCGTTTTATCTGAAGCATGTCGAAGTCGAGCACTTTGGCTTCGGTTTCTACATCACCGCGTTCTTTTCGCTGTTTCTTATTACCATTGCAGGGCAGTTCGCCGTACAGGGTTTTGATAAACGAACTTTTTCCAGAGCCAACCTTACCAGTAAGATACACGAATTCGCCCTCGTTGATGTTTATGTTTACATTCTCGAGGATGAGTGTGTCTTCCTGATAGACATTGACGTTTTTGTAGTTGATTAATGCTTGTGCCATGTTGGATCGTGACGTTCTGCGAGTTCTCTCGCCAAATCTTCAATTGTGAGACCTTTGCTTGTGAGCAATACAATGAGGTGGTAAAGCATATCGCTTGCCTCATAGACGAGTCGTTCGTTATTATTTGCTACAGCTTCGATTACGGCTTCTAACGCTTCTTCTCCTACTTTCTGAGCCATGCGGTGGCAACCATCTTTGAACAGACTGGTTGTATATGAACCTTCCGGCATTTCCTCGTGACGCTTTTCAATGAATCGCTGCAATTCTACGAGGAACATGATAGGGTTGTCGTTAGTTTCGTTCCAGCAGGTGTCGGCACCAGTGTGACATACAGGTCCGACGGGATTTGCTTTGATGAGCAGAGTGTCGTTATCGCAATCGATAGCAACAGAAACGAGATTCAGGAAATTACCACTGGTTTCACCCTTAGTCCATAGTGTCTTACGTGTACGACTATAGAAAGTCACCTTTCCGGTTTCCATCGTCTTCTTATATGCTTCCTCGTTCATGAATCCGAGCATCAGCACCTTTAGGGTCTTGGCATCCTGTATGATTGCAGGTACCAACCCGCCCATTTTCTCAAAATCTATATTCATATTCTAATATTAATTCCTTCGTTAATCAAGTATTGTTTCAGTTCCGGAATTGGTATTTCGCCAAAGTGGAATACGCTGGCTGCAAGAGCTGCATCAGAATGTCCATTGACAAATGTATCGCGGAAGTGTTCTTTTTTTCCTGCTCCACCACTTGCAATTACAGGTATAGTGAGTGAATCGGACAGTTGTCGGAGAGCCTCATCTGCAAATCCGTTCTTTACTCCGTCGTGGTTCATTGAAGTGAAAAGAATTTCACCTGCACCTCGTTCGTTTGCTTCCTTAGCCCATTCAAACAGATTGCGTTCAGTTTCTATTCGTCCGCCGTTCAGGTAACAATACCATCCTTTCTCTGTCTGTTTTGCATCGATTGCAACCACACACACTTGTGAACCGAAATGAGTAGCTATCTCATCTATCAGTTCCGGTCTTCGGATGGCAGCCGAGTTGATGCTGACTTTATCAGCCCCTGCATTGAGAAGTCGCTCTACATCTTTCAGCTCATTGATTCCACCACCTACAGTGAAAGGGATATTTATCTCCCTGGCTATTTTTCCTACAAGTTCAGTAAATGTTTTTCTGCCCTCATGACTTGCAGTGATATCGAGATATACCAATTCGTCAGCACCCTGTTCTGAATATGCCTTTCCCAGTTCGATAGGGTCGCCAGCCTGTCGGAGGTTCACAAAATTTGTGCCCTTTACAGTTTGTCCGTCTTTAATATCAAGACAAGGTATGATTCTTTTTGCTAACATTATTAATTGGTTTCAAGTTTCAGGATTCAAGTTTCAGATGAACTTTGCGAGTTCTTCCATTTTTATTCTTCCTTCGTAGAGTGCTTTGCCAAATACTACGGCAGGTATTCCTGCTGAGTCGAGCGCTTCGATGTCTTCTATGCAGCTTACTCCACCACTGGCTATGAGTCGCATGTCAGGAAATTGCCCCATCACCTGCTTATAGAGTTCTATGGCTGGTCCTTCGAGCATTCCATCTTTCGATATGTCGGTGCAGAGAACGTTTTCCACTCCCTGGTTGACATATTTCTGCAGGAACGGCATCAACTGGTCGTTGCCTTCCTCTTTCCACCCGTTTATGCTGATGAGTCCGTTTTTTACATCGGCTCCCAGAATTACTTTTGCAGGACTATATTTTTCAAGCCACTCGCTGAAAAGCCCGGGATTTTTCACAGCTATACTGCCTACGGTTACGAGTGAGGCTCCGCTGGCAAAAGCTATGTCTATGTCTTCGTTTGTCTTGATGCCGCCACCAAAATCGATAACGAGTGATGTGTGGTCTGCTATTCGTTCTATTATGTTATAGTTTACGATATGTTGTGACTTTGCTCCGTCAAGATCCACAACATGGAGTCGGCGCACGCCAAACGATTCTATCATCTTAGCCACTTCCAGAGGGTCGTCGTTATACACTTTTTTAGTGTCGTAATCGCCCTTGGTCAGGCGTACGCACTTACCCTCGATAATGTCTATGGCAGGTATTATTTCAATCATCTACAGTTCAATAAAGTTTTGCAATATACGTTCGCCCACTTTTCCACTCTTCTCAGGATGGAACTGAGTAGCGTAGAAATTATCTTTGTGCAGTGCAGAAGAATAGGGGAGAATGTAGTTTGTGGAAGCAATGGTAAACTCCGACAGGGGTGCATAGAAGCTATGGATGAAATAAACGAATTCGGGATGCTCAAAACCTTTGAATAATGGTGATTTGCAGTTCTCGATAGTGTTCCATCCCATCTGTGGTACTTTGTCTTCATGACGCAGAGGCTGAAACCTCTTCACGTCGATGTCGAAAATTCCTAAACAATCAGTGTCGTACTCTTCTGAGTGGCGGCACATCAGTTGCATACCTATACAGATTCCTAAAACCGGTTGGGTCAGAGAGCTGATAACTTTGTCAAGACCGCGTTCTCGCAGATAGTGCATAGTTGTGTTAGCCTCACCCTGACCAGGAAAAATAACCTTGTCTGCTTTACGCAGTTCCTCCGGATTGTCAGTAAGTTTTGGCTCTATACCCAATCTTTTTACAGCATTGATTACTGAGAAGATGTTACCAGCATTATATTTTACAATTGCTATGTCCATTTGTGAAAATGAGCCGAATGCGGGACTCGAACCCGCGACCTACGCATTACGAATGCGTTGCTCTACCAACTGAGCCAATTCGGCAACTTTTTGCTTGTATCCTATAAAAAAATCGGTTGCAAAGGTAAGATTTTTTAAATTAATTACAACCAATAATCAAATGTTTTTTAAATTTGCGCATAATTACGAATAAGATATACTTTACCGATGAGAAAATACCAGAAGAATCTTACTGTTTCCGAGGTTGAACATCTGAATGGGAAATATGTTCTGCTGAAGCTTACAGATAGTGAGCCGCTCCCTGATATCCTTCCTGGACAGTTTGTGGAAGTACTGACGCCAAATAATATGACCCTATTGCGACGTCCGATATCTGTTAATTACGTTGATAGAGATAACAATCAACTTTGGTTGCTCATAGCTATGATTGGTGATGGCACCAAGGCAATAGGCAGTCTTCGTCCTGGAGAAATGCTGAATCTGGTATTCCCTTTAGGAAATGGTTTTTCTCCTGTCCGGAAGGTCGGTGAAGAAGTCTTGCTGGTAGGAGGCGGAGTAGGAATTGCCCCATTGCTTGAGTATGGAAAATACCTGAAAGAGAATGGCGCAAAACCATTTTTCTTGCTTGGTGCACGCACTGCCGCCGACCTGCTTTTGATTGACAAGTTCGAGTCTATTGCACAGGTTTATGTCACTACTGAAGATGCATCGGCTGGAGAAAAGGGATTTGTCACTCAACATTCCATCTTGCAAAAGAAAAGATTCGATCGCATCTCTGTTTGTGGACCAAAGCCTATGATGGTAGCTATTGCTGCTTATGCTAAACAAGCCAACATATCTTGTGAGGTAAGTCTTGAGAATATGATGGCTTGTGGACTTGGTGCATGTCTTTGTTGTGTAGAGAAGACGGTGAAGGGGAATGTGTGTGTATGTACAGAAGGACCAGTTTTTAATATAAATGACTTGACATGGCAGATATAAAAGTAAACATAGCAGGCATACAGATGAAGACTCCAGTGATGACCGCCTCTGGCACCTTTGGTTATGGTTTGGAGTATGCTGATCTTGTTAATTTGGAAGATATAGGTGCTATTATTGTGAAGGGTACCACTTACGAAGCTCGCCAAGGTAATGACTATCCGCGAATGGCAGAAACTCCTTCTGGTATGCTCAACTGTGTTGGTCTGCAGAATAAGGGTGTAAAGTATTTCTGTAATAATATCTATCCCCAAATAAAGGATTTGAAGACCAATATGTTGGTTAATGTCAGTGGTTCAGCTCCCGATGACTATGCTAGATGTGCAGAACTAATCAATGAACTTGACAAGATTCCTGCTATCGAACTGAATATCTCATGTCCGAATGTGAAACAAGGTGGAATGGCTTTCGGGGTTACTACCAAAGGGGCTGCTTCAGTGGTTAGAGCCGTTCGTGCAGTATATCATAAACCTATCATAGTAAAACTATCTCCAAATGTTACAAACATTGCTGACATAGCCCGTGCTGTACAAGACGAGGGAGCAGATGCTTTATCATGTATCAATACGCTGATGGGTATGTCTATAGACATTGAAAAACGCCGTCCTCGTCTTTCAATATCCACTGGTGGTCTTTCCGGTCCTGCTGTGAAACCTGTTGCCTTGCGTTGTGTATGGCAAGTGGCTCAGGCTGTTAAGATTCCAATCGTCGGACTTGGAGGCATTTCATCTACAGAGGATGCAATAGAATTCATGATGGCAGGTGCTTCCGCAGTTCAAGTGGGTACGGCTAACTTTATTGATCCAGCCATTTCTGTTAAGATATCTCAAGGCATAAGTGAATGGCTTGACAATCATGGTTATCGTTCGGTTCAGGAAATCGTTGGAGCTATATTATAATTATGAGCATGAAGAGATTTATCACCATTGTCATATCATTCCTTTCAGTCACTGTCCAAGCACAGACTATGCGCGAGGTGTTACCTTCAATGCCAGACAGTATCTGTAGCTTGCTCACACGCAACAATATACTTGATTTTCCTGACTATCTGGATACACAGATGAAGGCAGAAGTACGTAATCGGCTTGGTGGAAATAGTGAAATGCAGACGCTCACAGATGACTATTCATTAATCCGAGTATCGGAATCTTCAACCCTTCAACTGAAATTACTGCCATTGTCAAAGACGAAGTTAATACTTACTGTATATACGTACTTTCTCAATGATAGTACAGCAGACAGCCAATTTAAAATCTATGACACGAAGTGGCAACCTCTTCCTACTGATAAATATTTAAATGTGAAAAGAGAGCCCAATACACTTGTTCAGGCAACGCTATATTCCTCTGATACTAACATCCGACTACGAACTGTCAGTCCCTTTGGGATCACACCCATCGATGATGATTCAAAGGGTCTAATTCAACCGTCTGTAGTGACTCTTCAGTGGAATGGAAAGAAGTTTAAATATCTCTCGACTTTTGATAAGAATAATAAAACATATAACTAAAATTAAATTACTATGAAAGCTTTAAATGCTCGCACTGCTCCAAAGAGCTCTGCACCTGAGAGAATTATTCAGTTTGGTGAAGGTAACTTCCTTCGCGCATTTGTTGATTGGATTATTTACAACATGAACCAAAAGACAGATTTCAATTCTTCTGTGGTTGTAGTTCAACCAATCGACAAAGGTATGGTTGAATGGCTTAACGGTCAGGACTGTCTTTATCATGTAAACCTTCAGGGACGTCAGAATGGCAAACCTGTCAACGAACTTACTCGTATCGACGTCATCAGTCGTGCTCTTAACCCATACAGCCAGAATGCTGCATTCATGGCACTCGCTGACCAGCCAGAGATACGTTTCGTAATTTCTAACACTACTGAAGCTGGTATCGCATTCGATCCAAACTGCAAATTCTCTGATGCTCCTGCAAGCAGCTACCCGGGTAAACTTACACAACTGCTTTATCGTCGTTTCCAGACATTTAAGGGTGACCCAAAGAAGGGACTTATCATAATGCCTTGTGAACTTATCTTCCTTAATGGTCACCATCTGAAGGAATGTATTTATCAGTATATTGAACTCTGGAAGGATGATTTCGGTAAGGACTATGAGAAATTCAAGAACTGGTTTACAAAGTATTGCTATGTTTGTGCTACACTTGTTGACCGCATCGTTCCTGGATTCCCTCGTAAGGAGATAGCACAGATTCAAAAGAAAGTATGCTATGCTGACAACCTTGTTGTGCAGGCAGAAATTTTCCACCTCTGGGTAATTGAAAAAGCAGAAAATATGTCTATCGCTCAACTCCGTAAAGAGTTCCCTGCAGAGAAGGCAGGTCTTCACGTACTCATTGCAGAGAGCGAGAAACCATATCACGAACGTAAGGTAACTCTCCTCAATGGTCCTCATACTGTACTTTCTCCTGTTGCTTACCTCAGCGGAATTAACATAGTACGTGATGCGCTCCATCATCCAGTTGTTGGTAAATACATCAAGAAGGTTCAGTACGATGAACTCATGCAGACTCTTAACTTGCCAATGGCAGAATTGCAGCAATTTGCAGCTGATGTGCTTGAACGTTTCGATAATCCATATGTGGATCATCAGGTTACATCCATTATGCTTAATTCATTCCCTAAGTATGAAACTCGTGACTTGCCTGGTGTTAAGGTATATTTGCAACGTAAAGGCGAACTGCCAAAGGGACTTGT
>DEJD01000010.1 GCA_002353215.1 Prevotellaceae bacterium UBA2757 | reverse complement strand
TCGAAACGAATCATCAACATCCGCGACAGGCCATTCTCCAACTCTTTCTGCAAGGCTTCCTCTTGATTAGGATTATATCTGTTCCCAAGCATCCGGGCTGTTTCCAGTTTCTCAGTTTCATCCTCAATGATATGGATTCTTCCAAATGCGATGACACTCCGAAAGAAAGTGGTGTATTTCTCCGGTTGAACATCATCCTGAGCGATGACACAAAACGATGCCTTGTCACACTTGCGTATGGCATCGACTTTATGACCGCTCAGCGCACTATGGAAATATAACCTGCCATCGGCATAGACATAGCTGATGGGGACGGCATACGGATAGTCATTGTCTCCCAGCAAAGCTAAAGTCCCTGCCGTGGATTTCCGTAGTATGCTGATGCTTTCTTCTTCTGAAAGCTGTTGGCGCAAGCGCCTCATTGCTCTAAATTGTTCCATCACGATAATGCTTTTAAACCGATAATTGACCCGATGAGGGTAGTGAGAAAGAATAACCTCCAAAAGGTTGCTGGTTCGCGGAAGATGAATATTCCGACGAGTACTGCGCCAGCGGCACCGATACCTGTCCATACGGGGTAGGCGGTACCTAATGGAATAGTCTGCGTGGCTTTTGCAAGGAATACTGCACTGAGTATGTAGAATACAGCAAATGCAGAGATCCATGTCAGCCATTCCGTGCCTGCTATTCCTTTTGCACGACCGAGGCAATATGTGAAACCTACCTCACACAGTCCTGCAATAATCAATATAATCCAATTCATATTTGTTTCAGGTTATCGATAACGTTTTCGTTTTAACCTCTAACCTCTAACCTCTAACCTCTAACCATTATCACCAGTCGCTTGCCCAGCTCGTAGGCTTTTTCGAGGTCGAGAGGAAATTGCGTGTCGTGCACCTCAGCCTTATGAGCCTCGCTGAACGTGGCAGCATCGTAGCGGTCGTAGTTCGGGAACTGATAAGTGTCGTAGCTGCATAATATCTCAGTAGGACCGAACACACCGAGTTGCTGGGCAGCGGTGTCCATCAGAATGTGATAGTTCATCTGGCGATACACCTCTTCGTTAGGACAGTTCATCGTATAGATAGTAGCCGAACAGATGCGCTTCAGCACGACGGGTTTGGAGTAGTCGGAGTAGTTGACTGCGGGAAACTCCATTCGTTCCATGAAAGCACGAAGGGCTGCTGAAGGGTAGCCGCAATAATTGGGCGAACCGCACACCAGCACGTCAGCCTCCACTGCCTTTTGGAGTATGGGCTGCAGGTCGTCCTTGAAGGAGCAAACTCCCTTTTTGCCACCTTTAATCTTGCAGGCGAAACACGACATGCAGCCCTTGTAGTTCAGACTGCGATCATAGAGATTCACCAGTTCACACTCGGCACCAGCTTCTCTGGCACCATCCATAGCACGCTTCAGCAGTTGTGCCGTATTGCCGTTCTTACGCGGACTTCCGTTGATAAATAATGCTTTCATATTGTTTGTGGTTTAGAATTATTTCTGCCCTCGCTTACTCGCATACTTAGCCTTTACTATTTCGTATGAGTTTCGGGTCAGTTCTTTCAGCAGATCATCAGGGGCAGTCGATGGGTTGATGCCTATCCAATGCTTGGGCGATTCATTGTACGGATTGCCGATACAGTCATACTGCGCTTTCAAGTCTTCAATGCGCTCTGGCTGGCATTTCAGGGAGATGACTGAGAAATCATTGCAGTCGAAGAATGAGAACATATGTCCGGCTACGTAGAACACCAATACTCCCTCTCCGTTCTTGAATTTCTGGAAAGGCAACTTCTCTTCAATACCTTCGCCTAACGACAGACAGTACTCGCGATAGTCTTCAATATTCATGTGATTTGCTAAATTGGAAATTAGTTGTATAGCTCATTAATCACTTCTTGAAGTTTGGCCAAAAATAACCCTGCGTGAGCACCATCCATCTGTGTATGGTGGAATTGGAAAGAAATGGGTAGTTCATATCGGAACCATCTCTTTCTGTATCTTCCCCAAATCAAGAAAGGATTATTGAAAATCCCGCTATTCATACCGACTGCTCCGTCAATTTCGGTGTCGATTATAGCCGATGTGCCAATAACCATGCATTCGTCCGACAAGTCCCTATCTGTGCAAGTATCTGCAACTTTCGAAGTGTATTCCAAATACTGGCGATTGAACTGATTAATATCATCTGTGAAGAGGATGTCACACGACGATACTCCTTCCTCTTTGTTCTTTACGATGGTATTTACTGCGAGAAAATCGTACTGCATCAATTTGTCTCCAACAGGAATAAGATAAAACTCTTGAATGGAAGACGCAGCTTTACCTATGCACCAGTCCAACAGCATATTGAACTTCAGTCCTTTCTTCCTGCTTATTCTTACCAATCGAGTAACATCGACTGTCTTGAAGAATGTAACCATAGGATTGGGAGCCTTCAGCCATAATTCAAAGGCTTGAGCGCGACTGGTGTCTTTGGGATTTACTTTACGCATAATTTCCGATTTGTCAGGCTACACTTTTGGCTTCTGTTAGTTTACTTCCTCCAACTCTCCCGTTTCTGAATCGATGATAAAGCCACGGACCACGATGTCCTTCGGAACGAGCGGATGGGTTTTGATGGTCTCTACGGTCTTGCGGACAGATTCCGGGGTGTCCTTGAATCCTTCTAACCAATGATGCAGGTTTATGCCGCACTTCTGGATGGTGTCGAGTGTATCATCTGTCACTCCGCGGGCTGTCATCTCGTGGCGGAAGTGGTCGTAGCTCATGTGGCATGCACCGCAATGTGAGTGAGCCACCACCATGATTTCCTCCACGCCCAATTCATAGATGGCAACTATAAGGCTGCGCATGGCAGAGTCGAAAGCCGATATCACTAAGCCTCCTGCATTCTTGATTATCTTGGCATCACCGTTTTTCAGTCCCAAAGCTGCGGGCAGCAGTTCCGTCAGTCGGGTGTCCATACACGACAGTACCGCCAGCTTCTTGTCGGGGTATTTATCGGTGACATACTGCTCGTAGCCTTTTTGTGCCACGAAAGACCTGTTGAAGTCGAGAATCTGGTCTATCATAAATTGCTGTTTATCTGATAAAGTTCATAGGGCTCCACGCATTGCACTCTGAAGCATGTCAGCAGTGTTCTTGTTCTTTCGCGGACTACCGTTGAAGAACATCGCTTTTAATTTCTTTTCTTCCATAATAATATGATATGTTTAAGTTTATTCTGCCTATACTTCGTACCTCAGCGCATCCGACGGCCATCCCGTTACATTCCGACCTGTATCAAGCAGTCGAATCTCTTGGAGGTCATCATCTGTCAGGTTGAAGTCAAAGAGATTGATGTTCTCAACCATCCTTTCCTTGTGCGTCGTCTTGGGGATAATGACAATGCCGTTCTGAATCAAGAACTTCAAGGCTATCTGAGCGGATGTCTTGCCGTACTTCTCGCCAATCCGTAGCAAAGACTTGTTCCTGAAGATGCCGTGCTTTCCCTCTGCCAGCGGACTCCATGCTTCCAATGCCGTGTTGTACGGCTTCAGGTATTCCAGCATCTTCCTTTGCTGATAGAGCACATG
>DEJD01000115.1:565-2925 GCA_002353215.1 Prevotellaceae bacterium UBA2757 | reverse complement strand
TGACTTGGATTGTCTGAAGAGTAAGAACGACAGCATTGTGAGCAGGATTTATGTGATAGAGGACAGTCCGGAGAAGGAGGTGTTTGAACGACTGATTCAGATGGCTGTGTGGTACGATAATGATGCTCCAGGATATTTCCTCACTTTCTCAGGAGAGCAGTTCCTATTCCAACTGCACGACCTGGAACAGAACCTAAAATACTTCGTGATGGCAGAGCGAATTAATGCAGGACGCATTCTGCTCTACTCCACTCACATTCCACTCGGCAGCCAATTCAGTATGGCTTGCTATCTGAATTATAGGAATAAGCTGAACGAAGGAAAATTGACAATTGACAATTGATAATTCTAAAATTCTCTAATTCTCTAATTCTCTAATTCTTGATATTTATGAAAACATTAGCATTAACAGCATTGATGGTTTGCGCAGCAGCTACTATGCACGCACAAAACGAAAAGATTCTGATGGAAGGTCCGTTGTTTGTCCGTCCTTACGGAACAGTAGTAATGGATAGCAGAACAGGACGAACTACTATAAAGTGGGAGTCGTCGGAAGACCGTCACATCAAGGAACGCGACGGGGTATGGGTGAACAATGTTCCTCTGCGTACCATTGCCCAGGAGACAAAAACTGAAAAATTAGCAAAAAGAGACAGGTATGGTTCTACTGCTTTAACTGAGTTTTTCTCCCTGCTGACTGAGGAAAACGGCGAGACTGTACTGCACTGCTTCATGAAAATGCCTGCCGACTCAATCACCAACTTCTGGCTTGCCTCGGACGAGACTGGTATCATCGACTACGAAACCGGCATTCACTACCGAGCACGCCGCTGTGAACCACAGGAGGCTTGGTATAAGTACTTCAACTTCACAGCTCCAGTGGACAGTATTATAGATTTTCGCATCTACTTCCCCAAGCTGCCTGAAACAACAAAAAAAATCTGCATTTACGGAGTTCCTAACTGGGGTATGCGTGGCAGTTATACAATGCATATTGCAAGAGAGAACAGTGCAAAGAAGACCTACGACAAGAAACCGAATATGCATCACCCTACCCTCGTAAAACCAGCAAAGGACTACAGCAAGAACAACAGCGGTTCGTGGTCGGTATATAAGGATGCTCACACTATAAAGCCAACAGAGGAAGGTACGATGGCTATGTGGCTCACACCTGAGGCTACCTATATAGCTATAGCCCACGAACAGAACTGGTTGCGCGAATATATGGGTGTGGAAAAGGGAGGTATGCTCGTAGATGGAAGCGGAAAGCAATATAAGCTCAAAGCTCTTGAAGACTACCCACTGGGAGAGATTTACTGGGTGGAAGGCTATTCGGGCGACTTCGTTGCTACACTGAAGGTTTTCGAACCGCTGTCACTCGATGTAGAAACTATTACCTACATAGAACCTGATGGTGAACCTTTCTCTGCATGGGGCGCAAACTGGAAAGGCGAGACGAAACCCAACCTGATTGTGGAGTCGCTGAGAGCGAACCAGAAACTCTTCGAATACCATAAGAGAAAAATAGTTAAGTAAGGAGGGAGTTATCGCTACGCTCGAAGTTAGAGAAGTTATCGCTACGCTCGTAGTTAAAGACGTATGATGGCTACACAAGAGAATCACTATCGTCTTAACTTCTCTAACTTCTCTAACTTCTTTAACTCCTAAAAGCAAAAACTGCTGATAAAAATTATGATCAAGAAAACCATCCTAACTGCCCTACTCTCACTTGTCGCTATAGTAGCGGGAGCTGAGGAAACAACAGACAGCACCAAGACTAAAGGGCGTGAATTGTTAGTGGGAGCTGAGATAAAGGATCACCTGACTCACGAGGCGATAAAAGGTGTGACGGGTGAATTGATATGGGCTGCAGACAGCACCTTTATCGATTCGCTAAAGATTTCGTTTGAAGAATGGGACGGAGAGAAATACTGTGCTTTTACAACTAAGATAAAACAACCCGGACAGTATCTGGCACGACTGAATGCCGAGGGATACAAGACTATGTATTTGCCTATCGACATAAAGAAGATGTACAAGAGGGAAAAGTACAGAACGCTGAAGACCGCATACCTGAGGAAGTTGCCGAAGAAGCAGGACATAGAACTGGACGAGGTGGTGGTGAAGGCAACGAAGCTGAAGTTCTACATGGATGGCGATACTCTGGTATATGATGCCGATGCCTTCCAGATGGCTGAGGGGTCGATGCTCAATGCCCTGATAAAGAAACTGCCGGGTGTGGAACTGGAAGACGGAGGTGTGATAAAGGTGAACGGCAGGAAGGTGGATGCGCTGCTGCTGAACGGAAAGGACTTCTTCGACAGCGACCGCGAACTGCTCCTGGAGAATATGCCTTCGTA
>DEJD01000115.1:0-510 GCA_002353215.1 Prevotellaceae bacterium UBA2757 | reverse complement strand
AAGAAGGAACTGGTGATGAATGTGAAGCTGAAACGCGAGTATGCAACAGGATGGTTAGCTAATGCAGACATAGGCGGCGGAATGGGTTTTCATAGGAATGAAAGGGAGAAACTGGAGGGCAGGTATCTGGGCAGACTCTTCGGACTCAGGTTTACGGACAAGTCGCGACTGGCTCTGTATGCCAATGCGAACAACCTGAACGACTCGAAGGTGCCGGGAGAGAAAGGTGAATGGTCGCCACTGATGCAGACGGAAGGACTGTCGAAACGGATAAAGTTGGGAGGAAACTACCGACTGCAACCAAACGAAGACAGAAACTATGAAGGTAATGCGGATTTCACCTACTATGATAAGACAACTGCCAACAATGCTTCGACAGAGACTTTCCTGCAAGGAGGAAATACGTTCGGAAGGTCGTTTTACCAGAAACGCAGTTATGACTACGAATTCCGAACTGAACATGAACTGCGCAATTACAGTTCGAAACCTATAGGCAATGTGCTGAAGTAT
>DEJD01000116.1 GCA_002353215.1 Prevotellaceae bacterium UBA2757 | reverse complement strand
TACTCTTCAGACAATCCAAGTCAACTGTCTCAGCCTTGCAGAACTCCGCCATCTTCTCCACAAACTCTTCCATCCTCGCCGGAGCCTTAACCACAGTATCTTTCTCAATATTTGCAGATGCATACACCACCTTGGGTTCAGCCTCGTCCCTCGGCACCTGTATCTCAATTATCTGTTCCTCCTCACTTTTCACATCTTGAACTTTTTTTACATCTTTCACCTTTTGAACCTCTTGAACTTCTTGAACTACATGAACTTCTTGAGCTCTTTTAACCTCTTGAACTGTGTGCGACGGTTCTACCGTCGTCACCTCTTTCACTCTTGAACTGCTTATAGTCACTAACCTCTCACTGCTAACCGCTTTTCTCTCTTCATATTCATAACCTATGAAAGCTAAAACACTAACAGCTACAATTGAAGCCGCTGCTGCCCACCACCAGCGTCTGCTACGAGAAGATGTTGCTGCAGCCT
The DNA here is from genome assembly GCA_002353215.1 of Prevotellaceae bacterium UBA2757. Next base: position 2,162 of record DEJD01000116.1, on the reverse strand, counting down.
TCTGCATCACTCGCTCGTTCAGACCCTTCGGCATCTGCGGGCGCTGGCTTCTGCGTCGTGCCATTGCCGCCTTCAGACCCTTGTCCTGAGTCCTCTGTTCGTTCAATTCCTTCTCGTTCATTATTGTATATTCTTTATTATTCTGTAAAGTTTCTTTCTTATTCTGCTCAGTTTCGAACACACAGTTGAGATGTTCGAATCTGTTATGTATGCAATGTCCTTGATGCTTTGATTGTCGTAGTAGAACATCGTGATGATTGCCTGTTCTGCTGGTGGCAGGAAGTCCAGAGCCCTTTCTATCAGTTCTATCGTCTCCTCATCCGTTTTCTGCAAAGTACTCATCGTCTCGTCCTGCATCGACTCCAGATCCACATCTCTGTCATCTACATACACTATCGGAGGTTTCCGTTTCCTCACGGCATTCAGCGACTCATTATAGGCGATTCGTCCCAACCAAGTAGCCATACTTGCCTGTTCCTGTCTGTACGACCCTATAGCCTTGAACGCCTTCAGGAACACATCCTGATACACCTCCTCAGCATCCTCCTGCTGCGTTATGACTGTCGTCACCTGCCTCCACACCGACTCTCCGTACAGAGCTAGCATCTCCTGCTGGGCATGCTTACTCCCCAGTTTCAACTCCTCAATCAGTTTTTCGGTCAGGTCAGTCATCGACTTTTTCGTGGTCTTCTATACAAATATACACCAACTCTGACCAAAATATTGCAACAACATCAAAAAACTTTCAGATAATCTTCTTCCTTTCCTGAATACGACCTCCCATATCCACATTTCTGTTCATAAAATCTACGGAGCGCTTCACAGCGCCCCGTAGTTATGCCGGCTGTTTAACTAATCTTTTAAAACTTTGTTGGTTATTGGAGTCGGAAAGTGACAGGAAGCACAAAATATGTTCGAACTGCCTTTCCGCGTTGTTTGCCCGGTTCCCACTTGCCTGCAAGTTTCAGAACTCTGATAGCTTCCGTTTCAAGCGACTTGCTCCATCCTCTTATTTCCTCCGGGGTATATTCTGTCTCGATTCCCTGCTGTTGATCTAATTCTGCCTTACAAGCTTGTGTTACAACTGGATCGCCAGAGGTGTCGTGTGCCGTGTTGGTAAGAATTTTGAAGTTACTGCATGAACCGTCTTTATTGACGATGAACTGTACGATGACACGTCCCTGGATTCCGTGTTCTGTTGCCTCCTTCGGATAGCGGATGTTCTTCGCAATGAATTGCATAAGAGCTCCTTCGCCACCCTTATATCTTGGCGCTTCCTCGCATATTTCAAAGACTGGGTCATCATCGGCTTCTACCTTTGGTGGTTCTGGAGCCATCGGAGTACTTACAGGTTCTTCTGATACATTAGACGGTTTAGAGGCTTCTTTCTTCTTTGTCTTGATTTCAATTACTCCGTTCTTTCCTTTTTCGCCATAGAGTTCTACTGCAGATTTGCTCTGTAAGACAACAACCGATTCTATATCCTCCTTACTCTTGATGTTAAGAGCACGAAGAGCCTCCTCATCCTCAATCGAAGTTTTTTCTTTAAATTTAATCGGTATATCAATAATCTTCCCATCTACAACGATGATAGGTTCCTGCTTCTTTTCCGATTCTGGATTTTTACTTACTTGCATCTCAGGCTCAGGCGTAGTTTCATATTCATAATGAACAAATGTTTTGGCACTTACAGCCAACGAGACAAGCACTACTGGTACGACGTACAAGGCTCTGAGCCATGCATGTCGATTTGATTTTGATTTTAGCATCATAATAATACGTTTTTTAGTTTTTGGTGTGTGGATGCCGTTGGCGAGGACACAGGCCTGAATGCCCATCGCTTTCTGCATTAATAAATGAACATACTGGCTTTCATTAAAGCCGTTAGAGAGTACGTCTGCGTCTGCTTCGTACTCGTGGAGGATGCGCAATTCCTGACGCAAGAACCACACCACGGGGTTGAACCATTGCAGAGCCGTGAGCAACTCTACGACCATTATGTCGTAGCTATGACGATGGCGAACATGCGCCTCTTCGTGAGTAAGGATAGGGGATAGTGTCGTTTCACTGTTCCAGTCAGCACGCGACATTACTATAGTCTTCATCCAGGAGAACGGAGCCACTGGTTCATCTACTATGCACACCTTTGTACCTGTTGGCAG
>DEJD01000057.1:31435-31681 GCA_002353215.1 Prevotellaceae bacterium UBA2757 | reverse complement strand
CAAACAGCGGGCATCCATCGTTTACCGTGCGTACTACCAGGGTATCTAATCCTGTTTGATACCCGCACCTTCGTGCATGAGCGTCAGTAACGGTACGGAAAGCTGCCTACGCAATCGGAGTTCTTCGTGATATCTATGCATTTCACCGCTACACCACGAATTCCGCCTTCCTTCACCGCACTCAAGAATACCAGTTTCAACCGCTCAGCGTGGTTGAGCCACGCGATTTCACGGCTGACTTGACAT
>DEJD01000057.1:31266-31406 GCA_002353215.1 Prevotellaceae bacterium UBA2757 | reverse complement strand
AATCCGGATAACGCCCGGACCTTCCGTATTACCGCGGCTGCTGGCACGGAATTAGCCGGTCCTTATTCACCGGGTACATGCAGAGCGCCACACGTGGCACTTGTTATTCCCCGGAAAAAGCAGTTTACAACCCATAGGGC
>DEJD01000057.1:30924-31202 GCA_002353215.1 Prevotellaceae bacterium UBA2757 | reverse complement strand
CTGCTGCCTCCCGTAGGAGTCTGGTCCGTGTCTCAGTACCAGTGTGGGGGACCTTCCTCTCAGAACCCCTACCGATCGATGCCCCGGTGGGCCGTTACCCCGCCGGCAAGCTAATCGGACGCATCCCCATCGCATACCTGGTTTCACACATAAACCATGCGGCTAATGTGCATATCGGGACTTAATCCTCATTTCCAAGGGCTATTCCCGGGTCTGCGGCAGGTTGGATACGCGTTACTCACCCATTCGCCGGTCGCCATCAAAAGTAGCAAGCTACT
>DEJD01000057.1:29426-30917 GCA_002353215.1 Prevotellaceae bacterium UBA2757 | reverse complement strand
CCCCTCGACTTGCATGTGTTAAGCCTGTAGCTAGCGTTCATCCTGAGCCAGGATCAAACTCTTCATTGTAAAATACTTATTCTTATAATGTACTGTTGACCTCACTCAGGCTTCCTGCATTCATTCGTTTATATCTATATAATTGACNNATTGACGTCTTGCTTGACTGCATTGCTTTTATTGCTTTGCTGTCTGATATCTTGTCGCAGTCTGTCAAAGAACTAACTTTGTTTTGGCTTCCCTTTCGAAAGCGGATGCAAAGGTAAGGACTTTTTAGACACTGACAAAAAAATCCGGATATTTTTTTGACAAAAAGCTTAGTTTTTTTTCTTCTTACACTTAGGAAGTACAACAATAAGCAATAAAAGAACAATAAATAACTAAATACTACCATACACGGCAATAGAATAAAGAATGATTTTATTCTTCAAAATCTTCGCCTTTCATATTGCGATATGCATGTTTAAGATCATCTTGGGTTATGTTTATGCTTCGTTCCACAGGCCTTCCTGGATCATTTAGCGAATGAGAGAACAGCCAGTCGTAAGTTTGTGCTATATAAAAATAGCGGGAAGGAAGTTCATGCGACCCCCTTTTCAACCAATCGTAACGAAGGCGTGCGTCGTTGTGTTGTTTTCTCATCGTTTCCACAATTACTTTAGATTCCTTAATATTTACAGCTTTGTCTGCTGTTCCATGTATAATCCATAATGGCAGCTTGCCTAATGATTCATAATCTTTGACGGTAGTTCCTCCACAAAGAGCCATTGCAGCAGCGACTTTTTCTGGATATGCAGCAGAAAAGTCAAGTGTACCATATCCTCCGAGGCTCATACCTATAACATAAACACGGTCGTGGGCAAAAACATAATTCTGTTTCATCCATTCGAGAATATCGTTTATTTTCATTGGGTTCCAAGGGCCGCCTGGATTGTGAGGAGCAACAACAATGGAATGTATAGTGAGTCCGTATTTCGTAGCATTGATTGGTCCATATTTGACAGCTCGTTTCAAACTACCGCCACATAGGCTTGCTCCATGTAAAAATATTATAAGTGGAGTATGTTCTTTCGTTTCTGCATAGTCTTCTGGTAATTGTATCCAAAAACTATAACCTTTTGGATATATATTAGAATGCGATTTCAGTTGTTCACCTCCTGCAAACATATTGAGGGAACAAATCCACATCGCTATATATATATAAATAATGTGTAGCCTTTTCATGTGTATTCATTGTTCTTGGCACAAAGATAACTTTTTTCATAAAAACACTGAATTTTTTTCTTAAATATATTACATTTGCACCCGATCTCTATTTCTCATTAAATAATAACCTTATTAAAAATTGCGTATGAAAAAACTTTACATGACACTATTAGTGTTTGCATTCGCTATGATAGCAAATGCACAAAGATTACCAAAAGCTGTTTATACCCTGGATTTTGAAGGAGCAGAGTCCGTAGCAGATTTTGGAGGAATTCAGCACGGTGA